>NZ_SJWV01000065.1:0-20770 GCF_004352695.1 Escherichia sp. KCJ4928 | reverse complement strand
TACGAATAATCAAAGAATGTATCGAAAATGGCATTAATTCAACTCCCTCGACAGGATACCAACCTCTTATCCTGCAAAGCATTAAAACCAAATTACTTTCATCAAGACTAAATAAATTTAATGACTTCGAGGACAGTTTTAATGGCTTAGGAATCAGTGTTCATGATATTTCAGCTCAAAAAATATCTCTTTTAAGTTTTCAAAAATACGCTATAGGATGGAGTGCAACAATTCATTTTGTAGCACAGGACCACTTCGGTCTTGATGTAACTGATATCAAAAACAAGACTTACAGCAAATATAGATTTTTTCGCATATGGTTCTTTTTACAACGGCATAAAGACTTTGCTTTCAAACCTTTTTTCACCAATTTTAACACTATCGAAAGAATCGAAAATTATCTATGAAAAGCAAACTCCAGAAAATTATATTATGTTTATTTCTTCTATGCTGCATCTATAATTTATGGACATTGCGTCCTGTACAGATTTTGTATACATACTCTGATGCTGGCAATTCAGTCTTTCTGGTCGTTGATCATCTGCCATGGACTGACAGCGATAAAATAAATTGGTATCTGAAGCATCAGAATGAAATTAAAAATCAACATCCCCTACCAGAAGGTAGTTGGCATACCTGGTATGTCATTGATATCGGTAATGGCTTCACTGACTATAAAAAATATATCGAAGGGCCGTATGAAGATCTCTACTGTTTCCCGACAATTAAGAGCAATGATAATTGCATCGTGAAAAATTACTTAATGGTTATTAATGAATACCCTTATCGTAACACTCATATTGGTATTAACGATTTTACTGAGTATCAATTAACACAAGAAAATAAAATAGAGCGAGTTTTCAATCCGCATGACTTTAAATAAGACAATTTTTAGAAATAAGCCGGATAAAAAAATAGCTTTATCCGGCACTCATATTACAGCCAGTTCTTGCGCTTAAAGTACAGATACGGTGCCAGGCCCGCGAGGATCATAAAGATAATCGCGCCTGGGTAGCCGAAGCTCCACTTCAGTTCTGGCATAAACTCAAAGTTCATCCCATAGCTGGAAGCAACGAGCGTCGGCGGCAGGAATACCACGGATACCACCGAGAAGATTTTGATGATGCGGTTCTGCTCGATGTTGATAAAGCCCATCGCCGCCTGCATCAGGAAGTTCACCTTCTGGAACAGGGATTCGTTATGCGGCAGCAGGGATTCGATATCTCGCAGGATTTCACGCGCCTGCTCCAGTTGCCCACCCGGTAAACGCGCCTTGCGTACCAGGAAGTTGAGCGCACGCTGGGTATCCATCAGACACAGGCGAACTTTCCAGCCGATATCTTCCAGTTCCGCCAGCGTGGAGAGCGCCTCATCGTACTCATCGCCCTGATGCCCTTCCATAATTACCCGGCTCAACTGCTCCAGATCGCTGTAGATATTTTCAATTTCATCTGCCAGCTGTTCGATTTTGGTTTCGAACAGATCCAACAGCAGCTCGTAGGCGTTACCGTCCACCATTGACTGGCTACGGGCGCGCATACGATACAGACGGAATGCAGGCAGTTCACGCTCACGCAGAGTAAACAGACGACCATCACGGATGGTAAATGCCACAGTGGAGTTACCGGCGTGATCTTCCGCATCTTCAAAGAAGAAGAAGGAGTGAATATGCAGGCCGTCATCGTCTTCAAAGAAACGTGCCGATGCTTCGATGTCTTCCAGTTCCGGGCGGGTTGCCAGGCTCTGGCCAAGTTCAGATTGTACGCGCAGTCGCTCGTCGTCGTCCGGTTCGACAAGATCAATCCATACTGCATTTACAAGGGGTTGTGACTCTTCGACTTCCAGCCGGGTCAGTCGGTTATTTTCCAGTTGAAATGCGCTCAGCATGACCGGGACTCCCAATGCTTAAAATATCGGACAGTTCGGCGGGCACACAGAAACAAATTGGGTTTCAGACCATTAAACAGACTGACTCAGCGCGACGGGAAAAATTGAGGTCGCTGACAACCGCTAAGGCTATCAGCAAAAAGGGATAGCCTTAGGAGTTGATCCTGGATGACAGGATAGTGAGCCAGTATCTACTGGGTGTGTCCAAGGCGAATGTCCTCTTAGAGTGATCGTGCGCGCATGTTACGCCAGCAAAATTTTGCCGTCAACACGCAACAGAACACCACAGAACAATAGTTGAACTTCGCGCTTTTTGGTACTCGTCAAGGTCGCTAACAGGATAAAAAAATCCAACATCCAGGACCTATAATGGCGCATCGGCTACTCATTGGTAAAGGAATGATCACCTTGAATCTCAAACGGATTTTTCTCGCCCTCACCTTACTTCCCTTGTTTGCTGTTGCCGCTGATGATTGCGCACTCTCAGATCCGACGCTGACCGTACAGGCGTATACCGTTAATCCTCAAACAGAGCGGGTGAAAATGTACTGGCAAAAAGCCAATGGCGAAGCGTGGGGAACTTTACATGCTCTGCTGGCGGATATGAATAGTCAGGGTCAGGTGCAGATGGCGATGAACGGCGGCATCTATGATGAAAGCTATGCGCCGCTCGGTTTGTACATCGAAAACGGTCAGCAGAAGGTGGCGTTAAATCTCGCTTCAGGTGAAGGGAATTTCTTTATCCGTCCTGGCGGCGTGTTTTATGTCGCGGGAGATAAAGTCGGCATCGTTCGTCTGGATGCCTTCAAAACCAGTAAAGAGATTCAGTTTGCGGTGCAGTCAGGGCCAATGTTGATGGAAAACAGTGTAATTAATCCGCGTATTCATCCCAACGTCGCCTCACGTAAAATTCGTAACGGTGTTGGGATTAATAAACATGGGAATGCCGTGTTTTTGTTGAGCCAGCAGGCGACAAATTTTTATGATTTTGCCTGTTATGCCAAAGCGAAACTGAACGTTGAGCAGCTGCTTTATCTTGATGGCACGATTTCACATATGTATATGAAAGGCGGGGCAATCCCGTGGCAACGCTATCCTTTTGTCACCATGATTTCCGTAGAGCGGAAAGGTTAAAACGATAGTTTTGTGTCAGATACTGAAGATGGCGCAGATGCCGGATGCGGCGTAAACGCCCTATCCGGCCTACATGACGTTGCAATTTATTGAATATGAATGATTTTTTAGGCCAAATAAGGTGCGCAGCACCGCATCCGGCAACGTTACACCGACTCCAGCCGGGCGTATGCCGCCACCAGCCATTTAATACCCTGGCCCTGGAATGCCACCTGCAAACGGCTATGCTCGCCGCTGCCTTCCATATTGACGATGGTGCCTTCACCAAACTTAGCGTGGCGTACACGCTGACCGAGCTTGTAGCCGCTGTCGTTCTCGACCATCGGCGTCCCCATCCGTTGATGGCTGACCGGACGACTTACCGTAGCGCGCAGGCGCACCTCTTCCACACACTCTTCCGGCAGCTCGCCGATAAAGCGCGACGGGCGATGGTAAACCTCTTTACCATACAGACGGCGGGTTTCCGCGTAGGTCAGCGTCAGTTTCTGCATCGCGCGGGTTACACCAACGTAGGCCAGACGGCGTTCTTCTTCCAGACGCCCGCCTTCATCCAGCGACATCTGGCTTGGGAACATACCCTCTTCCATACCGACAATAAACACCTGCGGGAACTCCAGGCCTTTCGCCGAGTGCAGCGTCATCAACTGCACTGCATCCTGCCAGGTATCCGCCTGCCCCTCGCCCGCTTCCAGCGCCGCATGGGAGAGGAATGCCTGCAGCGGCATTAAATCTTCATCTTCTTCGTTGTAGCTGAACTGGCGCGTTGCCGTCACCAGTTCCTCTAAGTTTTCGATACGCGTCTGGCCTTTTTCGCCCTTCTCCTGCTCGTACATGGTGCGCAGGCCGGAGTCTTTAATTACCCGGTCAGTCTGTACATGCAGCGGCATATCGGCAGTTTCTTGCGCTAAGGCATCGATTAATTCCATAAATCGCTGCAAGGCGCTGGCAGCTCGCCCGGCGAGGGCTTTTTCCTGCAACAGTTCACGACATGCCTGCCAGAGTGTTAACTGGCGATCGCGCGATGTCTGACGTACCACGTCCAGCGTCCGGTCACCAATACCCCGCGTTGGCGTATTCACCACGCGCTCAAACGCCGCGTCGTCGTTACGGTTGGCAATCAGACGCAGATACGAGAGCGCGTCTTTGATTTCCTGGCGTTCGAAGAAGCGCATCCCGCCGTAAATACGGTACGGCATACTGGCCTGCAACAGTGCTTCTTCCAGTACACGCGACTGGGCGTTACTGCGGTAGAGAATGGCGCACTCGGCAAGCGCCCCGCCGTTGTCCTGCCAGGTTTTGATGCGGTTAACCACAAAACGCGCTTCATCGAGTTCGTTAAAAGCGCAATAGAGGGAAATAGGCTCACCGTCCGCGCCATCGGTCCACAGTTTTTTACCCAGACGCCCGTTATTATTTTCAATCAGGGCGTTAGCGGCGCTCAGAATATTGCTGGTAGAGCGGTAGTTTTGCTCCAGACGAATAGTTTCGGCACCGGGGAAATCATTAAGGAAACGCTGAATATTCTCCACCTGCGCCCCGCGCCAGCCGTAGATTGACTGGTCGTCATCACCGACGATCATCACTTTGCCGGTGTCGCCCGCCAGCAGGCGGATCCACGCGTACTGAATGTTGTTGGTATCCTGGAATTCGTCCACCAGGATATTGGTAAAACGTTCGCGGTAGTGTTGTAGGATATGCGGCTTGTTAAGCCACAGTTCGTGAGCGCGCAGCAGCAGCTCGGCGAAGTCCACCAGGCCCGCGCGGTCACACGCTTCCTGATACGCCTGATACACCTTCTGCCAGGTCTGCTCCACCGGATTACCGTAGCTTTGAATATGATGCGGACGCAGGCCTTCATCTTTCTGGCTGTTGATGTACCACATTGCCTGGCGCGGCGGCCACTGCTTCTCGTCGAGGTTCATGGCTTTGATCAGACGCTTAAGCAGGCGCAGCTGGTCCTCGCTATCGAGGATCTGGAAATCCTGCGGCAGATTGGCGTCCATATGGTGCGCACGCAGCAGACGGTGCGCCAGCCCGTGGAAGGTGCCGACCCACATGCCGCCCTGGCTGGTGCCCATCAGCTGCCCGATACGATGACGCATCTCCGCCGCCGCTTTGTTGGTAAACGTCACCGCCATAATCGAGTATGGCGAGCAGTTTTCCACGCTCATCAGCCAGGCGATACGATGCACCAGTACGCGCGTCTTACCACTGCCCGCGCCCGCCAGCACCAGAAGGTTGCTGCGTGGCGCGGCCACCGCTTCGCGCTGTTTGTCATTAAGGCTGTCGAGCAGGTAAGAAACGTCCATTGGCACCGCCGCGTAAAAATAGGTTGGGCGGAGAAGCGCAACGCCCTCCGCCAAAAAGCTGGGTATATATACAGATTTGCTGATTATATCAGCGAGGTCAGAGATGCCAACCGGGAAATTTCCAGATGCGGCAGTAAACGGCTGTCCCAGGTTTGCATCAGATCGCCATTTTCCGGTCTGATCCAACAAGCCTGCATTCCGCTGCGAATTGCCCCACCCACGTCAGTGGTGAGATCGTCCCCAACATGTAAGATCTCGCCGATCGGCACGTTGAGTTTTTCCGCAGCCAAAAAGTACATATCGCTGAACGGTTTTGAGCGCCCGTGCGGGCCAGCGCGCAGCACAAACTCAAAATAATCCCCCAAACCAAACAGTTCCGGCTGGGCGTTACCGTTGGTGATCGCCACCAGCGGCCATTTCTTCGCCAGCTGTTTTAAGGTGTCGTGAGTTTGCTGCGGGACGTCGATTCGGCTGCGCCATTTGGCAAAGTTAATCATTGCTGCGTGTGCGCCTGCACTGGCTTCTTCGGCACTCAGCCCGGCGTCGAGCATCGCTTGTTCAATCGAACGAAAACGCCAACGCGTCACGTCGTGATAAATCTCGGGTTCCGCTTCCCGTACCGCCTGGCGCAGGCGTTGCAGATCTTCATTCTGGAAGCTGCGCAGCGCCGGATGATAATTTTGCACAAAGGTAAGCGCCTCTCGCTCGGTGCGCAAAATCACCGGACGGTTATCGTAAAGGGTATCATCCAGGTCAAAGGTGAGCGCCGAGATGCGCCCCAAAGGCCGGTAAAAACGCATTATTTCCCCCGTTTGGCGCGTGGATGCGCCGCATCGTACACCGAGGCAAGGTGTTGAAAATCAAGATGAGTATAGATTTGCGTGGTGGAGAGGTTGGCATGACCCAGTAGCTCCTGCACACCACGAAGATCACCGCTCGACTCCAGCATATGCGTAGCGAACGAGTGACGTAATTTATGTGGGTGAACGTGATTATTCAGCCCTTGTTTTATGCCCCATTCGGCAAAGCGTTTCTGCACATTACGCGCGGAGATACGCTTGCCCAGTTTCGACAGAAAAAGCGCGTCGTCTTCGCTACCAAACAGGTCGCGCAAATCAAGCCAGTGCTCAATCCACGCCACAGCGTTGCGACCAATCGGCAGGCGGCGCTCTTTGCTGCCTTTCCCCATAACCCACACTTCACCAGACTCCAGGTCGAGGTGTTTAATATCCAGCCCCACCAGCTCAGAAAGACGCAGACCCGCGCCGTACATCACTTCCAGCATTGCACGGTCGCGTACAGCGAGGGGATCATTGATATCAATATCCAGCAGCCGATTCATATCGTCGACGTCGATGTTTTTCGGCAGATGACGCGGCGCTTTCGGTGCCGAAACACCTTTCGCCGGGTTAGCTTTGAGTTCGTTCTGGCTGACCAGCCAGTCAAAAAAGCTACGTAGCGCAGAAAGCCGTAACGCCAGACTTGCTGCTCCCAGCCCTTTACGGCGACTGCGTACAGCAAAATTGCGCACCACCGTCACATCACATTGCTGCCAGCTTTGCAGGCCGTTTTCGCTGGCAAAATTGATGATCGCCTCAAGCTGACGCTGGTAGTTAAGCAGGGTTATCGGGCTAAGCTGGCGCTCCACGCTCAGATAACGTAGGTAGCGTTCTACATCGGTGTGTAAATCGGTCATACGCGTTCAATCCAACGCTCCAGAAGCTCCGGCAACATCAGCGCAATTTCATGAAGTAACTGCGTTCCTTGCCCTTGTTGATAGTGACTGGCATCGCGACTGGTAAACAGCACAACACCCAAATCAGCATCGCTTCCCAGCATCGACATCGCCACCGATCCCACTGCTTTCGCTTCAGGTAGCACCACCAGCAGCTCAGGTCCGTTAAGCGGTCCAAGATAGTGCTGTTCCTGCCCCAAACGCTGAATACGCAGCGGTTCGAAAGACTGACGGCTTAATGCCAGATGAGTGTGGTTCGACGGCGCACCTAAGCGCCAGCGATCCGGAAACAGGCGCAGACTCGCACCAGCCAGGCCGAGATCGCGCGCCCAGCGGTGAAAGCGCATCAGCATATCGTCGAGACTGCTGGCGGCGGTGAGACTGCGCTGCAGGTAGAGTAAGCGATAAAACAGGCCTTCGTTGGCGATAGCCTGTTCCATCAACAACGCCATGTTCTCTTCCAGAACATGAATATGATTACGTGCGCGGGCCATGTGCCATTCGACCAACGAAACGGTGCCGCGTACCGGATGCGGCACACGTATCGCTTCTACTGCGCGCGCATTACGGATAAAAAACTCAGGATTTTTAATCAGATAATCGACAACCGCCCGGTCATCAAGCTCCGTGAGTGTTTCCTGCAGTTCTTCCCCTGGTTGCTTCATAGATGAATAAATCCGTCGTAGACATGTACCGCCGGGCCAGTCATATATAACGGGTGACCCGGACCTTTCCAGGCGATATCAAGACGACCGCCGGGGAGCTCCACGCGTACTTCTTCGGCCAGCAAACCTTGCTGAATCCCTACCGCCACCGCCGCACACGCGCCGCTGCCGCAGGCCTGGGTTTCTCCTGCCCCACGCTCATAAACGCGTAAACGAATATGCTCGCGCTTAACCACTTGCATAAAACCGATATTGGCGCGCTCCGGAAAACGCTCGTGGCTTTCCAGAACAGGACCAAGCGTTTCTACCGCCGCGGTATCGACATCATCGACCTGAATCACGCAATGCGGATTTCCCATCGACACCACGCCGCATAAGATTGTCTGCTCGGCGGCGCGCATAATATAGGTCTTTTCCGCTTTGTTAGCGCGAAACGGCACGGCGGAAGGTTCGAAGTTGGGTTCGCCCATATTTACGCGGACCAGATCATCATCGGTGACGGTCAGAACCATCCGCCCGTTGGCGGTGCTGACGCGGATATCACGCTTATTGGTCAGTCCTTTCAGACGCACAAAACGGGCAAAGCAGCGCGCACCGTTGCCGCACTGCGCCACTTCACTGCCATCAGCATTGAAAATGCGATAGTGAAAATCCAGTTCAGGATCATACGGCGGCTCAACCACCAGCAGTTGGTCAAACCCTACCCCCAGGTGCCGATCAGCCAGGCGACGAATCAGCTCCGGTGAAAAAAAGACATTCTGCGTTACCGCGTCGACGACCATAAAATCGTTGCCAAGGCCATGCATTTTCGAGAACTGCATCATTTACTCCAATCACGCGGGTACAGAAACTGACTTTTAGTAATTCACCTGGGATGGACCATCGCCAGTGGCGCGATCGTTTTTATCCGGCACCGTGGATTGCGTTTGCGTCTCTACCGGTTTGGTCGGCGGCGGTGCGTTTTTATCTGCAGGCGGGAAATAGAGCGGACCTTTCAGACCGCAGCCCGTCAGGCTGAAGAGAGTAATTAATACAGTGAGTGCCTTAAACACGTTTTTCATTATGGATTGCCTGTAAAGTTCATCGCTTTCTGCTTTCTATCATCGCAGGAGAAGACGTAAAAGCAAGCGTTTAGCGACTCTTTATGAAGTCTGAAAAGTGAGGAAATGCTGCGAGTATAACGCTTACTCGTGGGGATTTATGTTTTGCTGGTAGTTTCGTGATCGGCACCTCGCGCCAGGATGGCTCTATGCACTATCGCAATGTAGTTTGTTTGTTGGCTTGTTCGTTGTTCTTATCGTCGGCATGGAGCTTTTAAAAGAGTGGCGCACCATGCAATTTTGTTGTCTGACCTTAGTCGCCAGTGACATACAACTTTGCCAACCTGGTGATAAGAGGGAATAAAATCTGATGGGGCTATTTACCCAACTGGAAAAATTTGACCAAAAGCTTACGCGCGGTTATGCCCGGTGGGGGCGCTGGGTATGGCGGACGTTAATTGTCGTTCCGGTACTGGTCGTGTTGTGGAATATAGGACAGGCAGTATGGGGAGGACCAAGAGGTGGAGTGATTCTGGAAATCCACAGTGAAATTGACCGCCCGATACTGGGATTCAGTGTTAACGGCGTGGCGGGCGCGAATGCTTTTGCAAATGGTGGCGGTTCAACAACCTGTTGTGGTGATGTTAGTGGGGATACGGCAGAGGTTATCTGGACATTAAGTACTACTCGTACACAGTATAATGCTGGAATGCGTCTGGAGAAACGGAATATGACGTTACCTCTCCCCAAAAGAGAATGGGGAGAAGATTTTCTGCATGTGCATTTTATGCCTGGCGATAAAGTGCTGCTGGGGTGGAGTAAAGATTCTTTTTCTCCGTATGAAGATCTTCACAACGGGGGGTACAAGACCCGCGTTCGGCAGGATGTGAAAGATAAACTTTATGGTACAGGGAAAATGAATTGATAGATTTCTATAAAAATCACGTTCGGCAGAAAGCGTAATAATGTGGGGAATGTTAGATACCGGTGGTGGGACCTAAGTACAACACGCGAAAGACAATAAAGTAGGTAACGGTGGGCAGAGTCGCATGTTGACACCCTTCCCGGCGTCAATCCGGCACATTTTAACGTGATCAGTCACACCATGGCGCAGTAGCTCGTATTTATATCGTGAATGAAAACCTCAAGTTTACCCCAGCAACTATCAGAAAATAGCGATGGCCTTTATAGATTCTGAAAAGTGACGATTTGCCGCAAAAGTTACGCTTACGTGCGAGGAATTATGTTCTGCTGGTAGTTTCGTGATCGGCACCTCGCGCCAGGATGGCTTTATGCACTATCGCAATGTGGTTTGTTTGTTGTCTTGTTCATTGTTTTTATCGTCGGCATGGGGATGTCGGCTTGATCCGCCTGAACATAATATTTACCAGAAACAGGGAAAAGGCGTGGTATACCTGCGCCCTTATAAAGAAACAAATCTTTCTCTTCCTGACGTGAATTACAAAAGTTTGCGCCGTTTACCCAATTTATTAATAGACCCGACAACACTAGACAAATGGGATAAAGTACCTCCTCTGACTGATCTGACAACCGACTACCTCTATGAAGGCGCACAGGCCTGGTATCCTCATTACTCCTGGCATAGCGATGGTCGCTATATCCTCTACGCGGGTGAAGTTGTGCAAAACCCGCCAGACAAACCTCCCGTCGATGTCGCCTCGTTCAAGGCGTGGGGTGATTTTGCCGCAGATAAACACAGTCTCTATTTCGAAGGCAAGCGCACAGATAACAATGGCGGGGGAAATCGCTTAGATATCAAAACACTGCATCAGGTGGAATTCCGGCCTCCCTGGGATCCTGACTTACTGGGGCTGATATTACGTGACGCTAATTTCTTGTATATCAATGGGCATCGCCTCGCAGATCCCGATAGTTTCCGTGTGCTGGCACAAAAGTCATGGGATCAGCGAGGAAAGTTTTCTACCGCGTTTAATCCCTGTGTGGCTATGCCATTTGGCCCCTGGGATACCCTGGCTCGTACACGGACCAAAATCCTGATCAACGGCGAACAGCTTGATGCCGACCCGGACACCTTTTCCGTCGTGCGCTGGATGCCCGGCTCACTCTTGACCTGGCGTGATAAAAACGGGCTACAGCGTAAAGTCCTCGACAAGGAAAATCTGGCGTGGGATGAAGATTTAACAAAGCACTGTCTGGATTTTTCTCTGCTGGAAAAGAAAGTGTTCTGGCGTAAAGGACCTGCTTGTAAACAGGAAGAATTACCCGGACTCGATCCGGAGCAGTTTCAACCCATCAGTGATGCTGTCGCCCAGTATCAGGACTCGCTTTATACCATCATCGAAACAGAGTCTGGTGACCGCAAGCTGGAAATCGTGAAACTTGATGATCCCAATCTTATTATCAACAAACGTTTCAACGCCGGGAAACGCCACGGCTATTTACTTACGCGTGCCGAAGGGTGGCCATACCATTCCGGTTTACATGTGTTTGAATCTGACGGACCGCTGATCTTACTGGATAACCGTTCTCCGGATGAACGCGAAGCCCATCTTAATGACCATCCCTTTTTGCGCAGATGGTATGCCCGCGATAACCGCTACATTTACAGCTTTGATGGCGCGCAGCTCTGGCGATACCGCACCGCTGATCCGAAACAAGTTCGCTTAATCTGGAAGGAACAACATTCGGGATATGGCTATGGCGTAAATTACAAAACGGGATATCTGGACGGAAAAATTACTGATGACGGCGAATTTATTCCTGCCCCGCGCAATGAGGCGACAAAATGAAGGGTCAAATAATCACAGTTGCACTCATCCTGTTGGGACACACATTTCTGACGCCTGCTGTACAGGCCATAGGGTTCGACTATTACAATGATCACGGTGTTATGTCTTACGGTAAAGGTTATTGGGGGGATAAGAAAATCATTGCCCAGTTTCCGGAGATGAGCAGGGCCGATTTGCGCCTTGTGAAAAATATCTCTGGGAAAACGGGTTATATACCTTCCGATGAAATAAGCATAAAAAATGAGGAATACCACTGGGTGACAGACGGCCGCGTTATTCTCTGGCGTGGCAAAATCGTTAGCAATCCACCGGGAACACCCACTGTCGATATTGCCAGCTTTCAGGCTATGGGCCGCTTCGCGGTCGATAAATATAGCCTCTATTTTGACGGACAGCGCACCGAAAGTAATAGCGGCGCGTCACGTGTTGATCTGGCGACACTAAAAGCTATCGAAGGTAACTCTACCACGCTGGTGGATAGTAAAAATCTCTATTTGTCCGGTCGACGTCAGGGGAGCAGCAGTAATGTTACTGTATTAGAAAAAAGATGGTGGGGTATTAATCCACGTCTTATGAGTGTAAACAGAAATTTGTATTCCAATGATCTGCTTATCCGCAGTGGGCAGAATATTTATTTAAATGGCGTTCACCTTACGGCGAATGCAGACTCATTTGAGATAATTCGCTGGATACCTCATTCACTGCTGGTTTTTCGCGACAATAAGGGTATGCATCGTTATCCCTTTGGGCAATTGTCTGGCAAAGCGATACCCGTAGATGATGACGTCTCTTTTGAAGTAGGGGAAAGTCGCGTTCGCTGGCGTAAACAGCTCACGTCCGACCGTCAGTGGAGCAAGTGGATAGACCTACCAGATATTGAACCTGAACAATTCCATCTGATTACTGGCAATATTGCGCAATATAAAGATCGGTTGTATGTAACAAAATTATCGACATTTGGTGAAGACCAGCTTGAGATAATCCCGCTGGATACGCCAGACCTGGTCATTGATCGCTCATTTAATAGCGGCAAACAGCATGCTTATTTTATCCGCCAATTACGGTCAAAGAGCGTGCAAATTATTCCAGTTAACGGTCCGCTAACTAAAAACGATCGCAATGTTTATACATGGACCGATACAGAGGTAAGGATTACGCCCTCCCCCTGCCCGGCGAAAACACACGTCAGAGAAGAGAATGTGCGTGAACTTCACAACAGAGACATTATTATTCCGTTGACGGATGACTCATGCCGGAACGCAGCAACAGACGGGCAAACTTTGAAGCCCTGACCCCATACCGCTATACTGCCGCCATCACTTAAAGACAGGATACAACAATGAACGACAGTGAATTTCATCGCCTGGCTGATCAACTCTGGCTGACCATTGAAGAACGCCTGGACGACTGGGATGGCGACAGCGATATCGACTGCGAAATCAACGGCGGCGTACTGACCATTACCTTTGAAAACGGCAGCAAAATCATTATTAACCGCCAGGAGCCGCTGCACCAGGTGTGGCTGGCAACCAAACAGGGCGGCTACCATTTTGACCTAAAAGGCGATGAATGGATTTGCGATCGCAGCGGCGAAACCTTCTGGGATTTGCTGGAACAGGCGGCGACACAGCAAGCGGGTGAAACAGTCAGTTTCCGCTAAGATTGCATGCCGGATAAGCCTCGCTTTCCGGCACGTTCATCACGAAAAATATTGCTGTAATAGCGGCGTATCGTGATCCTGATTGGCAGGCGGCATGTTACCGATAGATTTTGTGCGGAACGGAATCACCTGTTCACGACCATCAACCTTCACAATCTGATAGAACTGCGGCAGGTTGAAGTTGATGAAGCTTGAGCCGTAGGTGAAGCGGTCGTGCGATGACGAGTAGAAGCGACTGACGTCACGCACCAGTTCCTCTTTGCTGCCTTCGCAGTGGTGATACACCTCAACCCGGTTGCTTTCGTCGAGAATGTAGATATTAAAGCCATTCTCGTCTTGCGTTTCTTCGAAGAAGAACTGGATGATCCCTTCACTAGCAAAGCCGTCCACCACCGCCGGTAATTTGACGTGATTGGTTTCAACCTGCACTGACAAGCCGTGCAGTTTGTTATGCGAAATAGCGCCATAAAACTCGATGGCGTTTTCCAGTTTTTGTACCGATACATTCAGGCGTTCGAAGAACAACCCCCAGGTTTGACCAGAAACGCGCAGCGCCTTGAAACGCCCGGTTTCCTGGCGGGTGCTGGAAAGGCGCAGTTCAATACACTCAGAAACCAGTTGCTGCACGCGAGTACGGATTAACCCGCGCAGATGCTGGCTATAACAGAAGACTTCCACGCTATCTGGCGGTGCGGCGTCCTGATGCATTTTGCCGAGAATAGTTTTCAGGGCTTCGATCATCGATTGCTCGCCGTTGAAGTGCAGCGTACGCACTTCGTTCCACGAGTTGCGGTACAGCAGGTCAACGCTACCTACCAGGCAATTTTGATTCTCGCCAAAGCTGAAGACATCCAGCTTACGGAAATCAAAATGCACCACCTGATTGCGGAACGCCGCTGTCGGGTCATATTCCAGGTTAACGATAATCGCCAGATGGCGGATCTCACACGGGCTGTAGAGCGCCTTCGGTGTCGGTGCAGGTAAGCGCAGCGGGAAATGGTGCGACACGTCGGCGACCATCTCCTGCAACTTAGGCAAATCGACAATGCCGTTACCTTTAATATACAAACGGGTGCGCGAGGTCAGCAGGCCGTTAAACCATGCCCACGCCACCAGTTTGTTCAGGTAACGGTTATATTCCAGCGGCTGATGGCTGATGATCGACTCAATATTTGGCGCGCGGTTATACAGATACCAACCTGAACGGTTAGCACGGCCCGGCGGCACATAAATAAAGGTCAGATTCGGTTCCGAGAGATCGGGTGAAATCTGCGGGTTTACCAGCGTCACTTTACCTGGTAATGCTTCAAACGCGGCATACAGCTTACGCGTCAGCACGCCGATATCCTGCGGACTGGCGGAGACGCTAAGGTTATTGCGACGCGCAAAGCGGATCAGATTACGGTAGCTCTGCATCATCGCGTCGAGCAACTCGTTGTGCGCCTCACGCACCTGATCAATCTTCCAGTTAGCGCGGTTATCGAGCATTGCCAGACGAGCTTCGTCCCAACCCCACTCGCTCACTAACTGGCTCAACACTGCGCGACGCCAGCCTACGCAGGCGCGTTCACGGCTGAGCTTTTCGCACACTTTTAAATAGAAGCAGCGACGTACTAAATCCAGACGGGTAAAATCTTCAATCGCCGTCAGGTATTCAGTAACACGCTCCAGCATCATGCAGTATGGATCGAGACCAAACGATACAATCTCGCCGTCGTGCAAACGCTGTTTGATATCTTTCGCCAGCAGACGTGGGTTCGGGTATTCCCAGGAATAGGCTTCCAGCAGCAGTGTTTTCAGTACCGCTTTGTATGGGGAATCGATACTCTTGTAGAGCTGCCAAAGGCTGGCACCAAAGTACTCTTCAGCAGAAAGCGAGCTTAAGCCACCGAGATCCAGCCATTCATTTGGCGTCAGCACGCCCTGCGCGTAAAGCGTCATCACATAGTCGTCGTAATGCTCTTCTTCGTCGCACGGCACCATATTCCACAGAATACGCTTACCGGCGAGACGCACGGCGGTACGATAAAATTCGTCAAGCAGCAGTATATGCTGGGTGGAGCCACAATCTTCGCCCCCCAGGCTGCCGCTTTCATTATGACGGAAGCGGTTTTCATCAATCAGGAAGAAGCTGACTTCCACACCCAGCGAGGCGGCCCAGCTTTCCAGCAGACTACATTTACGTTGTAGTAACTGGCGCTCTTCGCTATCGAGCCAGGATTGATGACAGACCCAGATATCCAGGTCAGAGGAACAACTTTGCCCTACGGACGAGGTGCTGCCCATGGTGTATACACCAGTAATTGGAAGCTCACCTTTCGGTGGGTCCTGTACTGACATTCCACGATACAGTTCAAGCTCGTTCAGGTAGTGGCGTTGAGTTTCATCAGGCGTGTAAAGGCAAATGCCTTTGGGAACGTTACCATCAAGGTAACCCGGCATTAGCGGATGGTGATAGTGCAACAATGTCGGCAGTAGACTGTAGACCTGTTGGAATGCAGGCCCCATAGCAGCAAGCGCGCGATCCACACGCAATTGATTTATGGCATCCAGTCTCTGTTTCAGAGTCTCAATATAGAGGTACAAGACGTATCGCCTGATTTGCTACCCGTCATGACTGTGATTCCGCCAACATCAACGGTAACACGCGGCATTCGGGATATTTCGTATGTCAAAGGTAACCGTTACCACTTTTCGCGCCTGGTTTTTTTAGTTTCACAACGAAAAAATGGTCTAAAACGTGATCAATTTAACACCTTGCTGATTGACCGTAAAGAAAGATGCGCTACATACAAGTGTAGCACCGTTTATTCTCTGTAAATTCCTTATTACGACGGCGTGAAACGCCTGTCAGGATCCACTGCCAGACCTCATTTTACGGTTTGCGCAGGCGTCTACGTTTCACCACAACACTGACATCACTCTGGCAAGGATGTTAGGATGGACCACGGATGATAATGACGGTAACAAGCATGTTAGACAATGTTTTAAGAATTGCCACACGCCAAAGCCCACTTGCACTCTGGCAGGCACACTATGTCAAAGACAAGTTGATGGCGAGCCATCCGGGCCTGGTGGTTGAACTGGTACCGATGGTGACGCGCGGCGATGTGATTCTTGATACGCCGCTGGCGAAAGTAGGCGGAAAAGGCTTATTTGTAAAAGAGCTGGAAGTCGCGCTCCTGGAGAATCGCGCCGATATCGCCGTACATTCAATGAAAGATGTGCCGGTTGAATTCCCGCAAGGTCTGGGGTTGGTCACTATTTGTGAGCGTGAAGATCCTCGCGATGCCTTTGTGTCCAATAATTATGACAGTCTGGATGCGTTACCGGCAGGCAGTATCGTCGGGACGTCCAGTTTACGTCGCCAGTGCCAACTGGCTGAACGCCGCCCGGATCTGATTATCCGCTCCCTGCGCGGCAACGTCGGCACTCGCCTGAGCAAACTAGATAACGGCGAATACGATGCCATCATTCTTGCCGTAGCCGGACTAAAACGTTTAGGTCTGGAGTCCCGCATTCGCGCCGCGTTACCACCCGAGATTTCTCTTCCGGCGGTAGGACAAGGTGCAGTCGGTATTGAATGCCGCCTTGATGATACGCGCACTCGCGAGCTGCTTGCCGCGCTGAATCACCACGAAACTGCACTGCGCGTTACCGCAGAACGCGCCATGAATACCCGTCTCGAAGGTGGATGTCAGGTGCCAATTGGTAGCTACGCCGAGCTTATTGATGGTGAAATCTGGCTGCGTGCGCTGGTCGGCGCGCCGGACGGTTCGCAGATTATTCGCGGTGAACGCCGCGGTGCGCCGCAAAATGCCGAACAAATGGGGATTTCGCTGGCAGAAGAGCTACTGAATAACGGCGCGCGCGAGATCCTCGCTGAAGTCTATAACGGAGACGCCCCGGCATGAGTATCCTTGTCACCCGCCCGTCTCCCGCTGGAGAAGAGTTAGTGAGCCGTCTGCGCACACTGGGGCAGGTGGCCTGGCATTTTCCGCTGATTGAGTTTTCTCCGGGTCGACAATTACCGCAACTTGCTGATCAACTGGCAGCGCTGGGGGAGAGCGATCTGTTGTTTGCCCTCTCGCAACACGCGGTTGCTTTTGCCCAATCACAGCTGCATCAGCAAGATCGTAAATGGCCCCAACTACCTACTTATTTCGCCATTGGACGCACCACCGCACTGGCGCTACATACCGTAAGCGGACAGAAGATTCTCTACCCACAGGATCGGGAAATCAGCGAAGTCTTGCTACAATTACCTGAATTACAAAATATTGCGGGCAAACGTGCGCTGATATTACGTGGCAATGGCGGTCGTGAGCTAATTGGGGATACCCTGACGGTGCGCGGTGCTGAGGTCACTTTTTGTGAATGTTATCAACGATGCGCAATCCATTACGATGGTGCAGAAGAAGCGATGCGCTGGCAATCCCGCGAGGTGACGATGGTCGTTGTTACCAGCGGTGAAATGTTGCAGCAACTCTGGTCGCTGATCCCACAATGGTATCGTGAGCACTGGTTACTACACTGTCGACTATTGGTCGTCAGTGAGCGTTTGGCGAAACTCGCCCGGGAACTGGGCTGGCAAGACATTAAGGTCGCCGATAACGCTGACAACGATGCGCTTTTACGGGCATTACAATAACTCTCATAACAGGAAGCCATAATGACGGAACAAGAAAAAACCTCCGCCGTGGTTGAAGAGACCAGGGAGGCCGTGGACACCACGTCACAACCTGTCGCAACAGAAAAAAAGAGTAAGAACAATACTGCATTGATTCTCAGCGCGGTGGCTATCGCTATTGCTCTGGCGGCGGGTGTCGGTTTGTATGGCTGGGGTAAACAACAGGCCGTCAATCAGACCGCCACCAGCGATGCCCTGGCTAACCAACTGACGGCATTGCAAAAAGCCCAGGAGAGCCAAAAAGCCGAGCTGGAAGGCATTATTAAGCAACAAGCTGCACAGCTTAAGCAGGCGAATCGTCAGCAAGAAACGCTGGCAAAACAGTTGGATGAAGTCCAACAAAAGGTCGCCACCATTTCCGGCAGCGATGCTAAAACCTGGCTGCTGGCTCAGGCCGATTTTCTGGTGAAACTCGCCGGACGGAAGCTGTGGAGCGATCAGGACGTCACGACCGCTGCAGCGTTGCTGAAAAGTGCAGATGCCAGCCTGGCGGATATGAATGACCCGAGTCTGATTACCGTTCGTCGGGCAATTACCGATGATATCGCCAGCCTTTCTGCAGTTTCGCAGGTGGATTATGACGGCATCATCCTTAAGCTTAATCAGCTTTCAAATCAGGTAGATAACCTGCGTCTGGCCGATAATGACAGCGATGGTTCGCCGATGGATTCCGACGGTGAAGAGCTTTCCAGTTCCATCAGCGAATGGCGTATCAATCTGCAAAAAAGCTGGCAGAACTTTATGGACAACTTCATTACGATTCGCCGTCGTGATGACACCGCCGTACCGCTGTTAGCGCCAAATCAGGATATCTATCTGCGCGAAAATATTCGCTCTCGCCTGCTGGTCGCAGCACAAGCTGTACCGCGTCACCAGGAAGAGACTTATCGCCAGGCGCTGGAGAACGTCTCCACCTGGGTACGAGCTTACTACGATACTGATGATGCCACCACCAAAGCGTTCCTCGACGAGGTGGACCAGTTAAGCCAGCAAAATATCTCGATGGATCTTCCGGAAACCCTGCAAAGCCAGGCGATGCTGGAAAAACTGATGCAGACCCGCGTGCGTAACCTGCTGGCACAACCGGCAGCGGGGACAACGGAAGCTAAACCTGCACCTGCACCTGCACCTGCACCTGCACCTGCACCTGCACCGCAAGGTGATACTCCGGCAGCCGCGCCGCAAGGAGAATAACCATGCTAAAAGTGTTATTACTCTTTGTTTTGCTGATTGCGGGGATAGTGGTTGGCCCGATGATTGCCGGTCATCAGGGTTACGTGCTGATCCAGACTGACAACTACAATATCGAAACCAGCGTCACGGGCCTGGCGATTATTTTGATTCTGGCGATGGTAGTGCTGTTTGCCATTGAGTGGCTACTGCGGCGGATCTTCCGCACAGGCGCACACACCCGTGGGTGGTTTGTCGGACGTAAGCGTCGCCGTGCCCGTAAGCAGACCGAACAGGCGCTGCTGAAACTGGCGGAAGGCGATTATCAGCAAGTTGAAAAGCTGATGGCGAAAAATGCCGATCACGCGGAACAACCGGTGGTGAACTATCTACTGGCTGCCGAAGCCGCGCAACAACGTGGTGATGAAGCACGCGCCAACCAACATCTGGAACGCGCAGCAGAGCTGGCCGGCAATGACACCATTCCGGTAGAAATCACCCGTGTACGTCTGCAACTGGCCCGTAATGAAAACCATGCTGCACGCCACGGCGTGGATAAGCTGCTGGAAGTTACGCCACGCCATCCGGAAGTATTACGTCTGGCGGAACAGGCGTATATCCGCACAGGTGCATGGAGTTCTCTGCTGGATATCATCCCATCAATGGCGAAAGCCCATGTTGGTGATGAAGAACATCGTGCAATGCTGGAACAACAGGCATGGATTGGCCTGATGGATCAGGCGCGTGCCGATAACGGTAGTGAAGGTTTGCGTAACTGGTGGAAAAACCAAAGCCGGAAAACGCGTCATCAGGTAGCGTTGCAGGTGGCAATGGCGGAACATCTTATTGAATGTGACGATCATGATACTGCCCAGCAAATTATCATCGATGGCCTGAAACGCCAGTACGACGATCGCCTACTGCTGCCGATTCCTCGACTGAAAACCAACAATCCGGAACAGCTGGAAAAAGTGCTGCGCCAGCAGATCAAAAACGTCGGCGATCGCCCGCTGTTGTGGAGCACACTGGGCCAGTCACTGATGAAGCACGGAGAATGGCAGGAAGCATCGCTCGCCTTCCGCGCGGCGCTGAAACAACGTCCGGACGCCTACGATTACGCATGGCTTGCCGACGCGCTGGACAGACTGCACAAGCCGGAAGAAGCTGCAGCGATGCGTCGCGACGGTTTGATGTTAACGTTGCAGAACAACCCACCACAGTAGTTCCTTCTCACCCGGAGGCAAGCACCTCCGGGACCTTTCTGATGCATAAAAAAACGCCTGCTCTTATTACGGAGCAGGCGTTAAAACAGGTCTGTATGACAACAAGTGGGTGCTTCACTCAACGTTGTGTCCATGGTGTCTGATGAGGCATAAGCGACATCTGTCAGTGGACGATAAGCACCGTAAACGGCTCTGCGTCATTCCGGAGTTTATGAGGCACTAAGGCGAACATAAGAGATGGAATGAGCATCTACCCGTTTATTATGCCACAGAGAATCGGGAAATAACATCCCTTAACACTTGTTATGAGATAATTCTGTAATCCTCTTTGCTTCCTGAGTAATAACTTCCTGAGTGAATATTTAACCTGAGCTTGATCCTACACATACTTATTATGAATGATAAAATTCATTCAATTAATAACACATATATTAATTGCCGTTAAAACTAAAAAAAGCATCAATAATCAACGCGATATAATAAACC
>NZ_SJWV01000659.1:0-351 GCF_004352695.1 Escherichia sp. KCJ4928 | reverse complement strand
CCGCCGCCACCGATTGTAATCACATTCGATATAATTAAACACCGTTGCCCGCATTATTTCCCGGCTGATAAAGTGTTCTCCATGGATACATTCCACTTTCAGCGAATGAAAGAAGCTTTCCACGCAGATTATGCCGCTTCAGTTGCGCCTGATAATCTGCTGAACAGTACTGGCCTCCACGGTCCGTGTGAACGATAACGTTCCGGGGCCTCTTACGCCGCCATAGCGCCATCTGCAGGGCATCGCAGGCCAGTTGCGCCGTCATGCGTGGCGACATTGACCAGCCAATAACGGCACGTGACCACAGGTCAATGACCACTGCCAGATACAGCCAGCCTTCATCTGTACGTA
>NZ_SJWV01000658.1:0-352 GCF_004352695.1 Escherichia sp. KCJ4928 | reverse complement strand
CCCAGGTGAGGGCGGCAGGGGTATCTGCTGTGCCTGCACCCTGATAGAGCGATCGCACCTGGCTGTCTCCGCCCGGCAGCTCGCCCACGGCAGGGCAGACATCGGTTCCGCCAAAGCGGGCATATTCAGCTTCCGTGCAGTAACCGGCATGAATGCCTGCACTGTCATATGCCTCGCGGGTTGGTGAGTCTGCTGCCCGGGAGAGACGTTCACGGATGGGTTTACTGCTGACGCCTCCTCCCTGACTCAGACGTGCAGCCGCAGACGCTGCTGCACGGCGACTTTCAGCTGCAACTCCGGAGGCGGATTCACTGCAGATGGAGTCCGGCACGCTGAAGCTCTTCCGGGCTTC
>NZ_SJWV01000657.1:0-353 GCF_004352695.1 Escherichia sp. KCJ4928 | reverse complement strand
TCTTCCGGCGGAGTACCGGCAGTTGTGCGACCTGTCCACGCTGAAGCTGGAACCCGCCACCTTTGTTGAGCCGGACCTGCATCAGTACGCCAGCGATATCCTCTGGAGTGTGAAAACCACCGGGGGTAAAGACGGCTATGTTTATACGCTCATCGAGCACCAGAGCACCGAAAATCTGTACATGCCTTTTCGCATGTTACGTTACAGTGTGGCGGCGATGCAGAGGCATCTGGAGCAGCACAAAACGTTGCCACTGGTCATTCCGGTGCTGTTCTATCACGGTGAGCGCAGCCCGTACCCGTACAGCATGAACTGGCTGGACTGTTTTGAGAATCCGGCGCTTGCGGCTAAAA
>NZ_SJWV01000656.1:0-354 GCF_004352695.1 Escherichia sp. KCJ4928 | reverse complement strand
CTGATAGAACACCGCGCCCGTACACATGACAGTGAAAACGTCATCCATGATCTGGCTGCAGAACTCATCCGTAAGCAGGGATATCACCTCTGATGTACAGCATACACATCACTCCCCGCTGCCGGCGCCCTGCACGGGGACAGGTCTTCCTGAAAACGCTGCGCGTGGACGGTGACAGTTTCAGCTTCACCCTGCCGTCCGCCTGCTTCACGCTGCGTCCCTCCCCAAATCCCCGGGTCATTTTCGCCAGTGACAGACGGGCTGACGGGGAAATGAGTGGCGTTCGCCTGGCTCTGCCCGGAGAGACAGGCACACTGATAACAACGGCCACCTGGCAGGTCAACGTGCCGGAGC
>NZ_SJWV01000655.1:0-357 GCF_004352695.1 Escherichia sp. KCJ4928 | reverse complement strand
AAAGGAGACGAGAACATGTACTGTACTGTTAAAGAAATTATCCGCGAAGTGCTGGATACAGACGTGCCGGACAGTGAATGCGTTTTTGCCGTGGTGCTGACCCGTGGGGATGTGCGTCACATAGCCCAGGACTGGAGTCTGACAGACGATGAGCTGGAAACCGTCATGCAGCGGCTGGACGATGCCTTTGAGCATGGTGCTGATGTCAGCATTGTTCACGACGTTGTTCGTGAACTGATGGAGGAAAAGCGCGTAAACCGTCTTGTAACAGTCCCTGCGGTGCTGCTGGAAAAAGTGATGGTGATGGCTGGTAGTGAAATTTATCGCCTCCATGCTGTAGGGAGCGAGAACGGGGGC
>NZ_SJWV01000654.1:0-360 GCF_004352695.1 Escherichia sp. KCJ4928 | reverse complement strand
CGCAGCACCCGGTTGTTTTCCGCACCACTCAGAAGCTGCAAATCGCGGCTGATGTCCTCCAGCCCCGAAAAATCCAGCAGGGTTTCGATCATTTTTCCCCTCCCAGCCGACAGAGAATTTCCAGACGCCCGCCGGTCGTATCCGGCACCGGGACGCCGACGACATTCAGGACATGGTCACGCCAGGGACCACTCAGCACATGAAGTCGTGACGCCGCCGTGATTTCACGACCAGACTGACCGCGCACCCAGATGCGGATTTCCGCCTGCGCCATTTCCGCACCGGACTGCATCCGCTCCCGGCTGCTCCTGCCACGGATATCCGCATGAATTTTCCCGCATGACACCCATTCTTCCGTCA
>NZ_SJWV01000653.1:0-361 GCF_004352695.1 Escherichia sp. KCJ4928 | reverse complement strand
AACAGAAGGGAAAAAAATCCCGGCCATAAAGGCCGGGAAAAGTCGTCAAATTAAGACAGCAATTTTCATGTCAACGCTCCGTCATCAGATACCAGGTGCAGGAGCAGGGCGATCCTCGACTCCGGCAGAGGCTGTGCATCAAGCCGGAGGAGGTACTGGTAACGCGCTTTTGTCAGCCAGAGGGTGGAGGCAGCATCCAGCTCCTCCCTGGCTGCCGGATTGAGCGCAGGATCCGGGTACACTTTCATCAAAGACTGAACGATATCCTCCCTGACGGTTTTGATTTCACCGGCCATTTTCACGAAGTCCAGAAAGGCACTGTGACGGCGAAGGTGAGTGAAGCTGTGGCGTTCGGGGTCTG
>NZ_SJWV01000652.1:0-361 GCF_004352695.1 Escherichia sp. KCJ4928 | reverse complement strand
AACAGAAGGGAAAAAAATCCCGGCCATAAAGGCCGGGAAAAGTCGTCAAATTAAGACAGCAATTTTCATGTCAACGCTCCGTCATCAGATACCAGGTGCAGGAGCAGGGCGATCCTCGACTCCGGCATAGGCTGTGCATCAAGCCGGAGGAGGTACTGGTAACGCGCTTTTGTCAGCCAGAGGGGGGAGGCAGCATCCAGCTCCTCCCTGGCTGCCGGATTGAGCGCAGGATCTGGGTACACTTTCATCAAAGACTGAACGATATCCTCCCTGACGGTTTTGATTTCACCGGCCATTTTCACGAAGTCCAGAAAGGCACTGTGACGGCGAAGGTGAGTGAAGCTGTGGCGTTCGGGGTCTG
>NZ_SJWV01000651.1:0-362 GCF_004352695.1 Escherichia sp. KCJ4928 | reverse complement strand
GCGTTACATCACTGAAACCAATGGTTTGTTTACTGGCTTTAAAGACATTTTTATTGGTGTCTTTTGGCGCGCTTACCAGTTCAATATTCAGTTGTTTTTCAGGCGTTGGTTTCTGAAGGAAATCAACGAGTAAAATATTGTTCTCACCAGACAGGTGTTTTTTGACCTCCAGTTTGTCTGATTCAGAAAGGTTTGTACGCATCGCATAGGCACTGTTGCTGGTTGCCAGCTCATTGACCGTCAGCGTATGGAATTTCTTATTGTTTGCGCTGTCAGTGAAATAGACCATGCTGTTTGTACTTTTCAGTGTTTTCAGCGCAGAATCTCCGGTTAGTTGCCACCAGGTGTTGTTCATAGTGGCA
>NZ_SJWV01000650.1:0-368 GCF_004352695.1 Escherichia sp. KCJ4928 | reverse complement strand
GGAACGGCAACAGGCGCATTCGGAGCCTGGACAGATAAACCGGGAGACTACGGACTTACCTGTTCGGCAGGTCACATCGCCGTCGTCATGAGCGGTGATGACCTGCAGGAAAGTGACCGTCTCTACCGTTTTCAGGTAGCAGGTCGTCCTGAACTGAATCAGATGCATACCGCCATCAATATGGGCGGGAATAACATAAACAACACCGGCAATATCAATGGTCAGAGTGCCACACTGAAAGGTGATATTACGAGTGAAGACGGCTGGCTAATCACCAGAAACAATAAGGGATGGATGAATATCACACATGGTGGTGGATTCACCATGACAGACAGCCAGTGGATACGCGCGGTTAATGGCAAAGGCAT
>NZ_SJWV01000064.1:0-21507 GCF_004352695.1 Escherichia sp. KCJ4928 | reverse complement strand
TCTGATAGTATTTTTATCGTTTTACGCTCAGGCGGATTTAACTGATTTTCGCGTTGCGACCTGGAACCTTCAGGGCGCATCCGCCACTACTGAAAGTAAATGGAATATCAATGTCCGACAATTAATTTCTGGTGAAAATGCCGTAGATATTTTAGCTGTGCAGGAGGCAGGTTCTCCGCCATCAACGGCTGTAGATACAGGTAGAGTTATTCCTTCCCCAGGCATTCCTGTCCGGGAGCTTATCTGGAACTTGTCTACAAATAGCAGACCACAGCAAGTATATATATATTTTTCTGCTGTTGATGCCTTTGGTGGAAGGGTCAATCTTGCTCTGGTTAGCAATCGGCAGGCCGATGAAGTGTTTGTTCTTCGCCCGGTAAGGCAAGGTGGGCGGCCATTGCTTGGCATACGGATTGGCAATGATGCATTTTTCACTGCACATGCGATAGCTACGCGAAACAATGACGCTCCCGCTCTTGTTGAAGAAGTCTACAGCTTCTTTCGTGACAGCCGAGACCCAGTCCACCAGGCCATTAACTGGATGATTCTTGGTGATTTTAATCGCGAACCTGATGATTTAGAGGTGAACCTTACAGTTCCTGT
This sequence comes from Escherichia sp. KCJ4928, assembly GCF_004352695.1. NCBI lineage: Bacteria > Pseudomonadati > Pseudomonadota > Gammaproteobacteria > Enterobacterales > Enterobacteriaceae > Escherichia > Escherichia sp. KCJ4928. The sequence goes on along the minus strand of NZ_SJWV01000064.1, from coordinate 20,904 downwards.
AAGAAATGCATCAGAAATTATTTTCCCTGCTGCACCGACACAAACGAGTCAACGAACATTAGATTATGCAGTAGCAGGAAACGCTGTGGCCTTTAGACCATTTCCGCTACAAGCAGGAATTGTATACGGAGCCAGAAGGACTCAGATGTCTTCAGACCATTACCCTGTCGGCGTTTCCAGACGATAAAAGAGGCTATCATAATGAAGAGATTAATAATTATTGTAACTATGTTGCTAATAGCCGGATGCACCTCATCACAGGAAGCAGTCAATAATCAGATAGATGAGTTAGGAAAAGAAAATAACTCTCTATTCACATTCCGCAATCTCCAAAGTGGCCTGATGCTCCATAACAGACTAGATCTGCATGGTAGAGAAATCACTGGATGGGAAGTTGTACCAGTAAAAACACCAGCTGAAGCTCTTGTTACCGATCAAAGCGGGTGGATAATGATTCGAACCCCAAATACAGACCAATGTTTAGGGACTCCTGATGGAAAAAATCTGCTAAAAATGACGTGTAATCCGACAGATAAGAAAACTCTGTTTTCTCTCATACCTTCAACAACAGGTGCGGTACAAATCAAAAGTGTTCTGTCTGGATTATGTTTCTTAGATAGTAAAAATAGCGGGTTAAGTTTTGAAACGGGGAAATGCATTGCTGACTTCAAAAAACCATTTGAAGTTGTACCACAGAGCCATTTGTGGATGTTGAATCCATTAAATACTGAATCGCCTATTATTTAATCCCATCATTGCCCGGCATTTAGTCGGGCATATAACAGAGCATGACCATAATGGGGTAAAGTTAATAGCTTCCCCCTACTTTATCTTATGTTCCAACTCACACTTGGTTATGAACCCCGGCCACTCATCAATGATTGGATACGTGAATTTTTTCCCGTCATAATTTACGGTTGCTCCACGCGCCAGCGCCTCAAGCTCCCATCGCTGCGGCCTGATACCGTTCTGAGCAAGGTCAACGCGGATACGGGTGATTTGCAATCGTTCAGACCGGGTCAGTCTGGCCGATGGTGCAATTTCATGCGGTTTTAACGGGCTTCCGTTTCTTTGCTGACGATTTGGCGTTCTCAGCCCGTGTTTTAATGCGCCCCTGAGCGCCTTCACGACCTCCGGCTCATTCCATTCGATAACACCGTCATCAACCAGATTAAGCACTGCTGCGGCGTGCTCAGAGGGTGTGGGAGCCGGTAACGAAGTATCACCACCGGTGACCTTTCCACAGTTATTGACAGGACTCCGAGGCGCGGCGATGCCGCTTTTTAAAGTCAAAGGCTCAACGACCGGCACTTTCGGCACAATGCGCCAGTCCGTGGTTCTGGTGATATGAATATGACGCGCGCCGAGATGCGGTGCGTAAATGCCGACCACTCTCTCGACCTCTTCCTCGTACTCGTTAACGTCATCCGACGGGCTACGGGCGACTCTGACAGTCTGACAATCTCGCGGAACATTTGCCCCACCCTGCGCGCTGATATACAACGCAAAATCACCACTGTCTGCGGCGGCGCGTGCAGCCTCGACGCGCTCGTCAAACTCATCAGCAATGCTGACGCCGCGAGGCAATTTGCGTAGTTCACGGTAAGCCCCCATTGTCGGCAGGCCAACCGTTTTAAATTGCGGAATGCGCCACGTTGACGCCCATGCGGTAACAGCCGCGGCAGTGTCTTTCAGCGGCCTGCCGGTATCGTTATCGAGCTGACCATCCAGTGCATAGCCGTCGATGTTTTTTGAGATGTATTTCGCGATATATCCCGCAGCACCGCCCCGGTTAAGGTGTATTGCCTGAAAACGGTTTCGCGCAGCTCCTCTTTCGTCTCCATCCTCTTTGAGCGCGTAGCGACGCATGATTTCGATAATCTGGTTACGCTGGCGTGGATTACAAAAAAGCATCATATGCCAGTGCGGCGTTCCGTCGTGGTGTGGCTCGACGACACGCAAACCGTAGACCTGTAAATCATTATCCTTGAATGCCGTGCGCATCAGGCTCCAGATACGGCAGAGATATCGCTGCGCATCCTTTGGATTAAATGCCTCATCATTCCAGCCGTGATTAAGCTGGACGGTTTTACTTTCGCCTTTTCCGACCTGACGTGTCGGGTGATACTTTGACGGCGCGGTCAGCGTGATAAACATCCCCACATCACCCTCTGCTGCGGCGTAACGCTCAATACCGGCAATGGTGTTCATCAGCTCCATCCGGCGAATTTCAGGATTAGAAATACTGCCCATCACCTTACTGATAAGGTCGATGCGCTCGCCGGTTTCCCTGTTTTCGAGATCACACGATTTAAGAAATTCCAGATTTGCCTGGCGGCGTGCACGCACATCACGAATGGCATGTTTACTGGCATAAGGAGAACGGTCTTTATTGACCTCCCCGACAGCAATCAGTAACGCCTCATGCCAGCGCATACGCTGGCCTTTAAGCTGATGGGTCCACCACTCATCGTTAAACAGACGGGCAATGGCAGAATATGCCTGCCTCGTGGTCATCTGCCCTTTACGGTATTTTTTCCAGTAGAGAGGGGAAATATTGAAAGCACGTGCAGCACCAGCAACATGACCATAGAGGTGAGCCTGCGCCTCATCCGTAAACAGCGATTCTTTTTCGCCATGCGCATCCACCCAGGCATCGCAGAGTTCCTCATACATCATGAAAAGCTGCGATGAGATACGGGCGGCAAACTTTTTCAGCTCCTTGTCATTCATCCCCGGCAGACGCGCATAATGGTCACGCTCTGCCAGAAACAGCAACGACGCGTCGGTGTTCATTTCATGGCGCTGATTCACACGCTCAATGCGCGGCCATAAACGACGCTGAAAAGTGGATGTGAGAAAATAAAACCCGTGCACCGGGCTTTTATTGCGCCGGATGTAGTCATAGCGTGAAGTAAACAGCGAGCGCAAAAAGTAAGGCAGGCGGTTAATCGTGGATAAAACACCTTGCACCTGACGCATCTCGTCACGTGTAAGGGGTCTTTCGCGCCCGACAGCCTCGCGTGGCGCGTTCCATGCATAAGCACCGGTAAACGCCTTACCGGTGCCTGCGGCAAATGCTGACGGAGGGACAAAACGCCCGGAGGCTTTAACGGCCATATGAGCCAAAAGCCTCTGAACAACGCTTGCTGAGTTGCTCAACCTGCACGTTTAAATCAGCAAAAGACTTTGCGCTTCCGGTCAGAATATCGTGATGCATCAGGCCGGAAACGAGCTGGCTTAATTTCGGGTAATAACCAACCACCGACAGCCATTCCTGACCGGCGTTTTTACCGCTTTCCGCTCTCTTTTTCTCGTGGAGAATAAACTGAAAGCTGTCACTGGTAACGACATAACGTTCGCCAATTTCAATACGAATACTCATGCCGTTCTCCGGTAATGTTTGTTTTTTGCTTCAAAGACTGACTGACAGGAAACACAACGCGTGGCTGACGGATAAGCCGCACGACGGGCAGCAGGTATTGGCGCGTCACACTCTTCGCAAACCAGCGCAGAAGCACCGCAATGTTTTACCCTTGCCGCGTTAATCTGGCGCTCCAGTAATTCAGTCTGTTGTTCCTGAATAAAATCTACGTTGTCCGGCATTATCAGCTCCTTTTATCGTTAAGTTTCCTGGATACATCAGCGCAATAACTGGCAAGTTCTGTCGTTAATTTTGTCAGTTCATCCACGGAGGAAATTTGCTTGTGGAATACAGCGCGTTTAACAAGTAAATTGACCACATCAGACAGGAGGTTTAATTCATTCTGATAAATCGCGATAACAGATTCAGTTATGTCGCGTTTTTCTTTATCAAGACCAAGTTGAATAAGAGACAAATCACCATTTTCCATAACGGCGATTTTTAAGGCGTTATTCAGTAATACAACTGAATGAGAACAGGACATCAAAGCACCTCCCCGCGAGACAATCCGATATTGTGAAATTTTTCCGACTCCTGACTGAGCAGCTCGACTATCTCCACGCGGGATAACTCCGCCTTTGTTATGTGGCGAATCATGGCGTCAAGATGAGAAGAAAAGCGCGTCGCAGCGTCGGCCTGTGCTTCGGTTCTGGCCTGTTGCAGCAGTAATGCGTATTTACCGCACTGATTTTCAGAAACTGTATGCATGACTTTCTCCAGGCAAAAAGAAGCCCCGCACGATTAAGTGCGTTAAAAACTCTGGTTAATTACTTAATGCAGATATTGCTCTGGTTTTACCGACGTCAGAATTGTCGGTGCATACTCAAACAGGCTGAATAATTCACGTAATGCACGGAATAAAGCATCACGCCAGTAACATGATTCTTCATTAATTCGCCAGTATGGCTGGTTGAATTCTTTTTCAGTCAATCCGGCATGCATAAATAAAGTACGACGCTGACTGACTGTTAAAAAACTAATATATGCATACTCACTTGCGCCAACCTGACGGCGTTTTGAGAATGCCCCACGCAATTCATCAATTGCACATACCAGTCGTTCACGTTCGACGTCGTTCATTTCTTCAAAACGCATCGTTGCGTGACGCTGTTTTAACTGCGCATGAAAGCAAACTGTTAGCCGTTCGCGCTCCATCATCTGATTATAATAATCACATGTATCCTGCCAGCGAGGAACGGCAAGATGCTTACCAATTATCCGGCGCATAGCTGCTGGCTGTTTTTCAACGAGATTGAGCGTCATCACTGTCATTTCCATACCCTCCGGCTTTTCAGAAAGGTCAGAGCCTTTTTTAACGGACTCTGTTTTTTGGTGCGGATAATGATTCCCTTACGCCCCTTACCGTGGGTGATGGTGAAGTCAATCGCCCTGGGGCTTTCGTTACGCAATAACTGAGCAATACAACGCGGCTCATTCATAATCACAACCCCATCCACAAAAGCCATGCATCACGCTGTTCAACCGGTCGGTTATAAAACGCCTCACGTACAGCGCGATTAAACTCAGGAATGAAAACCCATTTTTCACCGGCACGAGCCTTCGGTTTGCAAGGATCACGCAATTCAATAATTGGTAATTTATTTGCCTTCACCATTTCACTGACGGCTGTCTTTGGCTTCCCTAATAAATCAGCAAATTTATCCACATGAACCGCATCAAGCGGATACTGAATCACATAATTTTCAGCGTCCATATATGGTACCCTCATAGGATCCAGCCCTTTCTAAACCACTCAAAACCGTTTAGACGCTGGTTTATTCTCAAATCAATGGAACCTATATAGGTTCCAGTTTTGAGGTAATTTAGTCCCTATATAGGCACCATGTCAAATGAAATTAAGCGAAAAGATTAAGGCCTTGCGTGAGGCTGAAGGGCTAAGCCAATCAAAATTCTGTGAAATCATAGAGTTACCGCTAAGCACACTTAAAAAATATGAAGGAGGAAACTTTGAACCCGGTGGCACAGCTTTGCTAAAAATCACTATGCATCCCACATTCCAAAAATATGCTCTATGGCTTATGACAGATAAAACCGCGCCGGACGCAGGACAAATCGCACCGGCTCTCGCGCACATTGGGCCAGAGTCAACAGAGTCCAACCACTCCGCGAAAAGGATTGGCTAACTCTATATAAAGATTACATTTTCACCATTTGCTACCAAGATGGTGAATACAGCGCCGGAGGGCTTTCTTATGGCAATTAAGAAGCTCGATGATGGTCGCTATGAAGTGGACATTAGACCTCGCGGTCGCGACGGAAAACGCATCCGCAGGAAATTCGAAAGAAAAGCTGAAGCACTAGCATTTGAGCGATACACAATCGCCAATGCCAGTCAGAAAGAATGGGGAGGCCAGCGAGCAGACCGCCGGACTCTGAGTGAGTTGCTGGACATCTGGTGGAAATATCACGGGCAAAACCACGAGCATGGAACAAAAGAGTTTAATCATCTACTCAAAACCATCAGCGGCATAGGTGATATACCAGTGAGCAGGATGAGCAAAAGGGCTTTGATGGATTATCGTTCCATGCGACTACGTGATGGTATCAGTGCCGCAACGATAAACCGTGACATGTACCGATTATCCGGCATGTTCACAAAATTAATTCAATTGGATGAATTTTCCGGGCAACACCCAATTCACGGACTGCCGCCACTGGCGGAGGCCAACCCTGAAATGACGTTCCTGGAAAAAGCAGAAATCGAAAAACTGTTAAATGTTTTGGCTGGTGATGACTTACTTGTCGCGCTTTTATGTCTGAGCACTGGAGGAAGATGGACGGAAGTTGCCACGCTAAAACCAGCACAGATTACAAATTGCAGGGTTACCTTCCTGAAAACCAAAAACGGTAAAAAGCGAACTGTGCCGATTTCTGAGGAACTGGAGAAAAAAGTTAAAGAGGAGGCCAGCGCCAAATTATTCAAAGTTGATTATGAGAAATTTTGCGGGATTTTACGCAGAGTGAAACCTGATATACCACCCAATCAGGCAACCCACATCCTGCGGCATACATTCGCAAGCCATTTCATGATGAATGGGGGCAATATAATCGCACTGCAACAGATTCTGGGACATGCGAGCATTCAGCAGACGATGGCCTATGCGCACCTTGCGCCTGACTATCTGCAAAATGCCGTCGCTCTGAATCCACTAAAAGGCGGAGTGACGTTATAAATTTCCCCCTCTGAGTGTCCACATAGTGTCCACACTCAAGAAATTTTGAAACAGCTCCAAACCCTTACAGCTTTCGATAAGTACCTGTTTTTACTTTTGATTGCATGTAAGTAATTGATAAAAAAAAACCCCACATCATGTGGGGGAAGACAGGGATGGTGTCTATGGCAAGGAAAACAGGGTTTACTACTGGGAACGTGAGTTGCTACTACTCAATAGCTTCAACGATGAACTTTTTTGCCATTGCGTCACGTCACGCAACTGCTCCATTCGTTGTTGATGTTTCTCGTTTAAAACCGCTTGCTGCTCCGGCGTTAACAGGCGATACATTTGGTTGCGGACTTTTGCCATCTCAACCTGACGAGCAATTTGCTCATTCGCCATTTTTTCTGCCTGTGCGCGCACAGCGTTTTCATCAAAATTTTCTGCGGTGACAAGGCGATGCATTGTCTCCAGTTCGCTAACATTAACAGGAGGCTGTTCGTGCCGGGCCTGTTGCATAAGATCTCGCATCTGCTGACGCTGATGTTCGGTTAAACTTATGCCGTCGAACATATGGCTCTGCGTACTGCGCTGCGTAAGTTCTTCACCCGGATGCCAGTTATCGCCTGAACCGACTTCAGCAGCGTGGCTTAATGAACTGACTGCCAGCGTTGAGGCCATGACGGCAGCGGTAACTATGCGCATCATTTGCTCCCAAAATCTTTCTGTCGCGATTCAACGATAGAGAGTTTACGATTCAGGCTGCAAACATGCGTCAGGGGGTGTAAAACAACGTAAAGTCATGGATTAGCGACGTCTGATGACGTAATTTCTGCCTCGGAGGTATTTAAACAATGAATAAAATCCTGTTAGTTGATGATGACCGAGAGCTGACTTCCCTATTAAAGGAGCTGCTCGAGATGGAAGGCTTCAACGTGATTGTTGCCCACGATGGGGAACAGGCGCTTGATCTTCTGGACGACAGCATTGATTTACTTTTGCTTGACGTAATGATGCCGAAGAAAAATGGTATCGACACATTAAAAGCACTTCGCCAGACACACCAGACGCCTGTCATTATGTTGACGGCGCGCGGCAGTGAACTTGATCGCGTTCTCGGCCTTGAGCTGGGCGCAGATGACTATCTCCCGAAACCGTTTAATGATCGTGAGCTGGTGGCACGTATTCGCGCGATCCTGCGCCGTTCGCACTGGAGCGAGCAACAGCAAAACAACGACAACGGTTCACCGACACTGGAAGTTGATGCCTTAGTGCTGAATCCAGGCCGTCAGGAAGCCAGCTTCGACGGACAAACGCTGGAGTTAACCGGCACTGAGTTTACCCTGCTCTATTTGCTGGCACAGCATCTGGGTCAGGTGGTTTCCCGTGAACATTTAAGCCAGGAAGTGCTGGGCAAACGCCTGACGCCTTTCGACCGCGCTATCGATATGCACATTTCCAACCTGCGTCGTAAACTGCCGGATCGTAAAGATGGTCACCCGTGGTTTAAAACCTTGCGTGGTCGCGGCTATCTGATGGTTTCTGCTTCATGATAGGCAGCTTAACCGCGCGCATCTTCGCCATCTTCTGGCTGACGCTGGCGCTGGTGTTGATGTTGGTTTTGATGTTACCCAAGCTCGATTCACGCCAGATGACCGAGCTTCTGGATAGCGAACAGCGTCAGGGGCTGATGATTGAGCAGCATGTCGAAGCGGAGCTGGCGAACGATCCGCCCAACGATTTAATGTGGTGGCGGCGTCTGTTCCGGGCGATTGATAAGTGGGCACCGCCAGGACAGCGTTTGTTATTGGTGACCACCGAAGGCCGCGTGATCGGCGCTGAACGCAGCGAAATGCAGATCATTCGTAACTTTATTGGTCAGGCCGATAACGCCGATCATCCGCAGAAGAAAAAGTATGGCCGCGTGGAACTGGTCGGTCCGTTCTCCGTGCGTGATGGCGAAGATAATTACCAACTTTATCTGATTCGTCCGGCCAGCAGTTCTCAATCCGATTTCATTAACTTACTGTTTGACCGCCCGCTATTACTGCTGATTGTCACCATGTTGGTCAGTACGCCGCTGCTGTTGTGGTTGGCCTGGAGTCTGGCAAAACCGGCGCGTAAGCTGAAAAACGCTGCCGATGAAGTTGCCCAGGGAAACTTACGCCAGCACCCGGAACTGGAAGCGGGGCCACAGGAATTCCTTGCCGCAGGTGCCAGTTTTAACCAGATGGTCACCGCGCTGGAGCGCATGATGACCTCTCAGCAGCGTCTGCTTTCTGATATCTCTCACGAGCTGCGCACCCCGCTGACGCGTCTGCAACTGGGTACGGCGTTACTGCGCCGTCGTAGTGGTGAAAGCAAGGAACTGGAGCGTATTGAAACCGAAGCGCAACGTCTGGACAGCATGATCAACGATCTGTTGGTGATGTCCCGTAATCAGCAAAAAAACGCGCTGGTTAGCGAAACCATCAAAGCCAACCAGTTGTGGAGTGAAGTGCTGGATAACGCGGCGTTCGAAGCCGAGCAGATGGGCAAGTCGTTGACGGTTAACTTCCCGCCTGGGCCGTGGCCGCTGTACGGCAATCCGAACGCACTGGAAAGTGCGCTGGAAAACATTGTTCGTAATGCTCTGCGTTATTCCCATACGAAGATTGAAGTGGGCTTTGCGGTAGATAAAGACGGTATCACCATTACGGTGGACGACGATGGTCCTGGCGTTAGCCCGGAAGATCGCGAACAGATTTTCCGTCCGTTCTATCGGACCGATGAAGCACGCGATCGTGAATCTGGCGGTACAGGATTGGGGCTGGCGATTGTTGAAACCGCCATTCAGCAGCATCGTGGCTGGGTGAAGGCAGAAGACAGCCCGCTGGGCGGTTTACGGCTGGTGATTTGGTTGCCGCTGTATAAGCGGAGTTAAACTCCGCATTTGTAGGCAGGATAAGGCGTTTACGCCGCATCCGGCATTTGAGCAGGATGCCTGATGCGACGCTGATAGCGTCTTATCAGGCCTACACTCCGGGGGTTATTTTCCCCACAACCGGCGGGAAAAATCTTCGATCTTGCCGCTCAGTCGGCGCTTTTGCATCGTCCGCGTCCAGCTTTTCGATAACCCGGCGGCGGAGAGTAAACGGTGATATTGATCGTCATCAAACGGCATATGCCATGCGATGGCGGCAGCCTCCTGCACGGTCACATCGCTGACACGGGAAACCAACTCCAGCGGCGCGTCCGCAGACACTTTCCCTGGCGCTATCACGCTATACAACCACCCCACCTTACCTGTGTTTTGCATCAACTGCGCTATATCGCTGATATCAAAATGGTAATTGAGTTTATAGCAAGGCGAGCGCGGCTGGCTGACCTGAATTAATGCCTCTCCCCAGCGGAAAATATCGCCCATATAAACATTACTTTCCGTGAGACCGTCGGTTGAGAGATTTTCGCCAAACGCAGGCGCAACAAACAACTCCGCCTGTTCCGGAAATTCCCGCGCCCAGTAGAGATAATGCTCACGAGGATAATGACACAGCGCTCTGTCTGGTCCGCCGTGAACCTTTTTCTCCGCCTGCTCGTCACCTTCCAGCCCCAGCTCCGTCAGCATCAACTCACCATCAACCTGGATTTTGGCAATTGCGCTGGGTTTGCCTTCGGGATAAGCCTGAATCTTGCCTGTGTATACATCAACCGGATATCGCATCTGTTCCCTCTCCACGAGAAATTTCCCCATTAGACCATATTTATTTTATGTCAGGCGTGCTGTTTTCGCGGTAAGTATCCAGGCAGGAACTCAATAGCAAACCGGACGAACGTTAGTTCATCCGGCTGTGGGGATTAAGGAAGCAGGTTTATTTCACCGTACCTAAAATTTCGATTTTCGCTGCTCTGGCTTTGACTTTACGTGACCAGATAGAGGTAAGAATTGGCACCAGAATCGAAGTCACAATGACCGCCGTCGCTACCAGCGAAGTTGCTGCCGGAGCCATCGGTTTAAACGCAGGCACCATTTCTGCAATCAGCACAGGTGTCGCTACCGCGGCCCCTGCGGAACTGGAAGCGGCAATTCCGGCAGTGCCATCGCCACCGCCAATCAATTTATCGGCGATAATCAACGGAATACCGGTCACGATAATTACTGCTACACCCAACAGGATCCCCAGCAAACCAGTCTGGGCAATCACAGTCAAATCAATGGTATTGCCCAGCGCGAAGGCAAAGAATGGAATCAGCGTTTGCACCGCTTTGCTGAAAAATTCTCGTAATTCAGGGTCAAGGTTCCCCAGGGCAAAGCCCACCAGGAACGGTAATACTGCGCCGACGAAAACATGCGGTTCAAACGAGGCAATCCCTGCAGTGCCCAGAATAATCATCGTCATGAGCGGCCCGGACTCCAACGACATCAACACAATGCCCCAGCTTCTTCTTTTGTGCCGTACTGCTGCATGATGGAAGCGTAAAGTCCGCCATTGGTCATATCCATCGCCGCCACCAGCGCCAGCGTTGAAAGTCCGGCAAAGAATCCAACTTCAACACCATGTTCCGGAATAATGCGCGAGGCAATTGCCGCAACCACCCACGCGACGGCAATTTTTGTTACCACCAGCGTACCGGATTTACGCAATACCGTTCCCGTCGCGCTTAATTTTATTGACGCCCCCATGCAAAAAAACCACACCGCCAGAATGGGCACCGTACCGGTAATCATCCCGTTGGTGAATGATCCAAAATATTTCCCCGCCCCCGGCGAGAAGGTGTGGCACAGTGCGCCAAGGAATAGCGGGACGAGCATCATCCCCCCCGGGATTTTCTCAATCGAGCGTTTTATCTGCATTTCCATCACCTGTCGGCATATTTTTAAGGGCTGATGCGTCATTCCTCAATGGAGCATCAGTGTTGATGGAAACGAAGATAGACATTCATTTAATCAATAAAAGCGATCAAAACCACATCAATTGAAACACTGTTTTATTTTTATCGGATCATTGTTTTTATTTTGAAATTGATCACAAAAAAACCACCGCCGTTGGCGATGGTTCATTTTTTAAGCTGATATGCGGCCTATACGCCTCATTGCAGCAGGCGGCAAATGATTATTTTTTCGCCGCAAAACGTGCCGCTGCTTCGTCCCAGTTCACCACGTTCCAGAACTCTTTAATGTAGTCCGGACGGCGGTTCTGGAATTTCAGGTAGTAAGCATGTTCCCACACATCCAGGCCCAGAATCGGGAAGCCGGAAGCGCCAGAAATAGCTTCACCCATCAGCGGAGAATCCTGGTTAGCAGTAGAAACCACCGCCAGTTTATCGCCTTTCAGCACCAGCCATGCCCAGCCGGAACCAAAGCGGGAAGCTGCCGCTTTTTCAAATTCTGCTTTGAAGTTATCAACGGAGCCGAAGTCACGTTCGATAGCCGCTTTCAGGTCACCCTGCAGGGTGGTGCCTTTTTTCAGACCTTTCCAGAACAGGCTGTGGTTAGCGTGACCGCCAGCGTTGTTGCGCAGTACGGTTTTCTTGTCTGCTGGCAGCTGGTCCAGTTTGGTGATCAGCTCTTCAACCGGCAGGTTGGCAAATTCTGGCAGGCTTTCCAGCGCCGCGTTGGCGTTGTTTACGTAGGTCTGATGGTGTTTGGTGTGGTGGATTTCCATGGTCTGCTTATCGAAGTGCGGTTCCAGGGCATCGTAAGCATACGGCAGGGATGGCAGGGTATAGCTCATATTCATCTCCAGTATTGTCGGGCGGCCGATTGTTAATGCCGCGTAAGCAGTTGGTTCATTATAGTTAATTAAATGATATTGAAAATGATTATCAATGCCGTACTTTTCGTAAGGGTATGGTTTTGCAGGAAAATGCCCGAGATGTGAAGCAAATCACCCACTTAATGCCGTGATTGCCAGTAAATCGACAACGGCGGCAACAGGCGAAAGGTTAATCGACAGCACGATTTTTACACTCATCTCGTCGGAGATGTGAAGCGACGAAAAATGATGAGGATAAGAAGATGAGTAACGCGATTACGATGGGGATATTTTGGCATTTGATCGGCGCGGCCAGTGCAGCCTGTTTTTACGCTCCGTTCAAAAAAGTAAAAAAATGGTCATGGGAAACCATGTGGTCAGTCGGTGGGATTGTTTCGTGGATTATTCTGCCGTGGGCCATCAGCGCCCTGTTACTACCGAATTTCTGGGCGTATTACAGCTCGTTTAGTCTCTCTACGCTGCTGCCTGTTTTTCTGTTCGGCGCTATGTGGGGGATCGGTAATATCAACTATGGCCTGACCATGCGTTATCTCGGCATGTCGATGGGAATTGGCATCGCCATTGGCATTACGTTGATTGTCGGTACGCTGATGACGCCAATTATCAACGGCAATTTCGATGTGCTGATTAACACCGAAGGCGGACGCATGACGTTGCTCGGCGTTCTGGTGGCGCTGATTGGCGTAGGGATTGTAACTCGAGCCGGGCAGTTGAAAGAGCGCAAGATGGGCATTAAAGCCGAAGAGTTCAATCTGAAAAAAGGGCTGGTGCTGGCGGTGATGTGCGGCATTTTCTCTGCCGGGATGTCCTTTGCGATGAACGCCGCAAAACCGATGCATGAAGCCGCTGCCGCACTAGGCGTCGATCCACTGTATGTCGCTCTGCCAAGCTATGTCATCATCATGGGCGGCGGCGCGATCATCAACCTCGGTTTCTGTTTTATTCGTCTGGCAAAAGTGAAGGATTTGTCGCTAAAAGCCGACTTCTCGCTGGCAAAACCGCTGATCACTCACAATGTGTTACTCTCAGCACTGGGCGGGTTGATGTGGTATCTGCAATTCTTTTTCTATGCCTGGGGCCACGCCCGCATTCCGGCGCAATATGACTACATCAGTTGGATGCTGCATATGAGCTTCTATGTATTGTGCGGCGGTATCGTCGGGCTGGTGCTGAAAGAGTGGAACAATGCAGGACGCCGTCCGGTAACGGTGTTGAGCCTCGGTTGTGTGGTGATTATTGTCGCCGCTAACATCGTCGGCATCGGCATGGCGAATTAATCTTTCTGCGAATTGGGATGACGCCACTGGCTGGGCGTCATCCCGGTTTCCCGGGTAAACACCACCGAAAAATAGTTACTATCTTCAAAGCCACATTCGGTCGAAATATCACTGATTAACAGGCGGCTATGCTGGAGAAGATATTGCGCATGACACACTCTGACCTGTCGCAGATATTGATTGATGGTCATTCCAGTCTGCTGGCGAAATTGCTGACGCAAAACGCGCTCACTGCACGATGCCTCATCACAAAATTTATCCAGCGCAAAGGGACTTTTCAGGCTAGCCGCCAGCCGGGTAATCAGCTTATCCAGCAACGTTTCGCTGGATGTTGGCGGCAACGAATCACTGGTGTAACGATGGCGATTCAGCAACATCACCAACTGCCCGAACAGCAACTCAGCCATTTCGTTAGCAAACGGCACATGCTGACTACTTTCATGCTCAAGCTGACCGATAACCTGCCGCGCCTGCGCCATCCCCACGCTACCTAAGCGCCAGTGTGGTTGCCCTGCGCTGGCGCTAAATCCCGGAATCGCCCCCTGCCAGTCAAGATTCAGCTTCAGACGCTCCGGGCAATAAATAATATTCTGCAAAACCAGATCGTTAACGGAAGCGTAGGAGTGTTTATCGTCAGCATGAATGTAAAAGAGATCGCCACGGGTAATGCGATAAGGGCGATCGTTGAGTACATGCAGGCCATTACCGCGCCAGACAATCACCAGCTCACAAAAATCATGTGTATGTTCAGCAAAGACATCTTGCGGATAACGGTCAGCCACAGCGACTGCCTGCTGGTCGCTGGCAAAAAAATCATCTTTGAGAAGTTTTAACTGATGCGCCACCGTGGCTACCTCGGCCAGAGAACGAAGTTGATTATTCGCAATATGGCGTACAAATACGTTGAGAAGATTCGCGTTATTGCAGAAAACCATCCCGTCCCTGACGAATATCACGCGGTGACCAGTTAAACTCTCGGCGAAAAAGCGTCGAAAAGTGGTTACTGTCGCTGAATCCACAGCGATAGGCGATGTCAGTAACGCTGGCCTCGCTGTGGCGTAGCAGATGTCGGGCTTTCATCAGTCGCAGGCGGTTCAGGTATCGCTGAGGCGTCAGTCCCGTTTGCTGCTTAAGCTGCCGATGTAGCGTACGCAGTGAAAGAGAAAATTGATCCGCCACGGCATCCCAATTCACCTCATCGGCAAAATGGTCCTCCAGCCAGGCCAGAAGCAAGTTGAGACGTGATGCGCTGTTTTCCAGGTTCTCCTGCAAACTGCTTTTACGCAGCAAGAGCAGTAATTGCATAAACAAGATCTCGCGACTGGCGGTCGAGGGTAAATCATTTTCCCCTTCCTGCTGTTCCATCTGTGCAACCAGCTGTCGCACCTGCTGCAATACGCTGTGGTTAACGCGCCAGTGAGACGGATACTGCCCATCCAGCTCTTGTGGCAGCAACTGATTCAGCCCGGCGAGAAACTGAAATCGATCCGGCGAGCGATACAGCACATTGGTCAGACACAGATTATCGGTATGTTCATACAGATGCCGATCATGATCGCGTACGAAACAGACCGTGCCACCGGTGATGGTATAGGGCTGCCCATTAAACACATGAATACCCGTGCCATGTTCGACAATCACAATTTCATGAAAATCATGATGATGTTCAGGAAAATCCGCCTGCGGGAGCCGGGGTTCTATCGCCACGGACGCGTTACCAGACGGAAAAAAATCCACACTATGTAATACGGTCATACTGGCCTCCTGATGTCGTCAACACGGCGAAATAGTAATCACGAGGTCAGGTTCTTACCTTAAATTTTCGACGGAAAACCACGTAAAAAACGTCGATTTTTCAAGATACAGCGTGAATTTTCAGGAAATGCGGTGAGCATCACATCACCACAATGAAGCAAATTGTGAACATCATCACGTTCATCTTTCCCTGGTTGCCAATGGCCCATTTTCCTGTCAGTAACGAGAAGGTCACGAATTCAGGCGCTTTTTAGACTGGTCGTAATGAAATTCAGCAGGATCACATTATGACCTTTCGCAATTGTGTCGCCGTCGATCTCGGCGCATCCAGTGGGCGCGTGATGCTGGCGCGTTACGAGCGTGAATGCCGCAGCCTGACGCTGCGCGAAATCCATCGTTTTAAAAATGGGCTGCATAGCCAGAACGGTTATGTCACCTGGGATGTGGATAGCCTGGAAAGTGCCATTCGCCTTGGCTTAAACAAAGTGTGTGAGGAAGGGATTCGTATCGATAGCATTGGGATTGATACCTGGGGCGTGGACTTTGTGCTGCTCGACCAACAGGGTCAGCGTGTGGGCCTGCCCGTTGCTTATCGCGATAGCCGCACCAATGGCCTAATGGCGCAGGCACAGCAACAACTCGGCAAACGCGATATTTATCAACGTAGCGGCATCCAGTTTCTGCCCTTCAATACGCTTTATCAGTTGCGTGCGCTGACGGAGCAACAACCTGAACTTATTCCACACATTGCTCACGCTCTGCTGATGCCGGATTACTTCAGTTATCGCCTGACCGGCAAGATGAACTGGGAGTACACCAATGCCACCACCACACAACTGGTCAATATCAATAGCGACGACTGGGACGAGTCGCTACTGGCGTGGAGCGGGGCCAACAAAGCCTGGTTTGGTCGCCCGACGCATCCGGGTAATGTCATTGGGCACTGGATTTGCCCGCAGGGTAATGAGATTCCGGTGGTCGCCGTTGCCAGCCATGATACCGCCAGCGCGGTTATCGCCTCGCCGTTAAACGGTTCACGCGCCGCTTATCTCTCTTCTGGCACCTGGTCATTGATGGGCTTCGAAAGCCAGACGCCATTTACCAATGACACGGCGCTGGCAGCCAACATCACCAATGAAGGCGGGGCGGAAGGTCGCTATCGGGTGCTGAAAAATATTATGGGCTTATGGCTGCTTCAGCGAGTGCTTCAGGAACGGCAAATCAACGATCTCCCGGCGCTTATCGCCGCGACACAGGCACTTCCGGCCTGCCGCTTCATCATCAATCCCAATGACGATCGCTTTATTAATCCTGAGGCGATGTGCAGCGAAATTCAGGCTGCGTGTCGGGAAACGGCGCAACCGATCCCGGAAAGTGATGCTGAACTGGCGCGCTGTATTTTCGACAGTCTGGCGCTGCTGTATGCCGATGTGTTGCATGAGCTGGCGCAGCTGCGCGGTGAAGATTTCTCGCAACTGCATATTGTCGGCGGCGGCTGCCAGAACACGCTGCTCAACCAGCTATGCGCCGATGCCTGCGGTATTCGGGTGATCGCCGGGCCTGTTGAAGCCTCAACGCTCGGCAATATCGGCATCCAGTTAATGACGCTGGATGAACTCAACAATGTGGATAATTTCCGTCAGGTCGTCAGCACCACCGCGAATCTGACCACCTTTACCCCTAATCCTGACAGTGAAATTGCCCACTATGTGGCGCAGATTCACTCTACACGACAGACAAAGGAGCTTTGCGCATGACCACTCAACTGGAACAGGCCTGGGAGCTGGCGAAACAGCGTTTCGCGGCGGTGGGGATTGATGTCGAGGAGGCGCTGCGCCAACTTGATCGTTTACCCGTTTCAATGCACTGCTGGCAGGGCGATGATGTTTCCGGTTTTGAAAACCCGGAAGGTTCGCTGACCGGTGGGATTCAAGCTACTGGTAATTATCCGGGCAAAGCGCGTAATGCCAGTGAGCTACGTACCGATCTGGAACAGGCTATGCGGCTGATTCCGGGGCCGAAACGGCTTAATTTACATGCCATCTATCTGGAATCAGACACGCCAGTCTCGCGCGACCAGATCAAACCTGAGCACTTCAAAAACTGGGTTGAATGGGCGAAAGCCAATCAGCTCGGTCTGGATTTTAACCCCTCCTGTTTTTCGCATCCGCTAAGCGCCGATGGCTTTACGCTTTCCCATGCCGACGACAGCATTCGCCAGTTCTGGATTGATCACTGCAAAGCCAGCCGTCGCGTTTCGGCCTATTTTGGCGAGCAACTCGGCACACCATCGGTGATGAACATCTGGATCCCGGATGGTATGAAAGATATCACCGTTGACCGTCTCGCCCCGCGTCAGCGTCTGCTGGCAGCACTGGATGAGGTGATCAGCGAGAAGCTAAACCCTGCGCACCATATCGACGCCGTTGAGAGCAAATTGTTTGGCATTGGCGCGGAGAGCTACACGGTTGGCTCCAATGAGTTTTACCTGGGGTATGCCACCAGCCGCCAGACGGCGCTGTGCCTGGACGCCGGGCACTTCCACCCGACTGAAGTGATTTCCGACAAGATTTCCGCCGCCATGCTGTATGTGCCGCAGTTGCTGCTGCACGTCAGTCGTCCGGTTCGCTGGGACAGCGATCACGTAGTGCTGCTGGATGATGAAACCCAGGCAATTGCCAGTGAGATTGTGCGTCACGATCTGTTTGACCGGGTGCATATCGGCCTTGACTTCTTCGATGCCTCTATCAACCGCATTGCCGCGTGGGTCATTGGTACACGCAATATGAAAAAAGCCCTGCTGCGTGCGTTGCTGGAACCTACCGCTGAGCTGCGCAAGCTGGAAGCGGCGGGCGATTACACTGCGCGTCTGGCACTGCTGGAAGAGCAGAAATCGTTGCCGTGGCAGGCGGTCTGGGAAATGTATTGCCAACGTCACGATACGCCAGCAGGTAGCGAATGGCTGGAGAGCGTGCGGGCTTATGAGAAAGCGATTTTGAGCCAGCGTGGGTAAACACTGCCGGATGCGGCGCGAGCGCCTTATCCGGCCTACAGGTCGGCAACAGTTGTAGGCCTGATAAGACGCGACAGCGTCGCATCAAGCATTGATTGCCGGATGCGGCACGAGCGCCTTATCCGGCCTACGGGTCGTGCATCTGACAACACCGAATTTACAGGAACACAGAACATGCAAAACATTACCCAGTCCTGGTTTGTCCAGGGAATGATCAAAGCCACCACCGATGCCTGGCTGAAAGGCTGGGACGAGCGCAACGGCGGCAACCTGACGCTGCGCCTGGATGACGCCGATATCGCGCTTTATCACGACAACTTCCACCCACAACCGCGCTATATTCCGCTCAGCCAGCCCATGCCTTTACTGGCAAATACGCCGTTTATTGTCACCGGCTCCGGCAAATTCTTCCGTAACGTCCAGCTTGATCCTGCAGCTAACTTAGGCGTCGTAAAAGTCGACAGCGACGGCGCGGGCTACCATATTCTCTGGGGGTTAACCAACGAAGCCGTTCCCACTTCCGAACTTCCGGCTCACTTCCTTTCCCACTGCGAGCGCATTAAAGCCACCAACGGTAAAGATCGGGTGATCATGCACTGCCACGCCACCAACCTGATCGCCCTCACCTATGTACTGGAAAACGACACCGCGGTCTTTACTCGCCAACTGTGGGAAGGCAGCACCGAGTGTCTGGTAGTGTTCCCGGATGGCGTTGGCATTTTGCCGTGGATGGTGCCCGGCACGGACGAAATCGGCCAAGCGACCGCACAAGAGATGCAAAAACATTCGCTGGTGTTGTGGTCCTTCCACGGCGTCTTCGGCAGCGGGCCGACGCTGGATGAAACATTCGGTTTAATCGACACCGCAGAAAAATCAGCACAAGTATTAGTGAAGGTTTATTCGATGGGCGGCATGAAACAGACCATCAGCCGTGAAGAGTTGATAGCGCTCGGCAAGCGCTTCGGCGTTACACCACTAGCCAGTGCGCTGGCGCTGTAAGGAGCAAACATGATCCGCAAAGCCTTTGTCATGCAGGTTAACCCCGACGCCCACGAAGAGTATCAGCGTCGGCATAACCCCATCTGGCCGGAACTGGAAGCAGTGTTGAAATCTCACGGTGCGCATAACTACGCCATTTACCTCGACAAAGCGCGTAATCTGCTGTTTGCCACGGTAGAGATTGAATCTGAAGAACGGTGGAATGCGGTAGCCAGTACTGATGTTTGCCAACGTTGGTGGAAATATATGACCGATGTTATGCCCGCTAACCCGGATAACAGCCCGGTGAGTAGCGAGCTGCAAGAAGTGTTTTACCTGCCGTAATTGCCCAATGTGCCGGAGATGCCTCCGGCACAATATTTTAAATTTCGATTTGAAAAATTAAACATATTACATCTCCCGGTAAGTTATATTTCCCTGATACATTGTGAGTAAATCACAAAAATAATGAATAACCCATTAATGATTCATGTGGTTTATTTAAATAACCATTATGTGCATTACTCCGCAAATCTGACCTTTCACTCTGTCTCAAATTGTCATTGTTTACCGACATATCGCCTCTCATCACTTAATCGCTCCACCATTACAATTGATTAAAATATATTTTATGGAGTCCGATTAATGGCAGCTCTTACTGCAAGCTGTATTGACCTGAATATTCAGGGCAATGGCGCTTATTCCGTTCTGAAGCAGTTGGCGACAATAGCGTTACAAAACGGTTTTATCACCGACTCACACCAGTTCCTGCAAACCCTGCTGCTGCGCGAAAAAATGCACTCTACTGGATTTGGTTCCGGTGTCGCCGTGCCGCACGGTAAAAGCGCCTGCGTTAAACAACCGTTCGTATTATTCGCCCGCAAAGCGCAGGCTATTGACTGGAAAGCCAGCGATGGCGAAGACGTCAATTGCTGGATCTGCCTCGGCGTGCCGCAAAGCGGCGAAGAGGATCAGGTCAAAATCATCGGCACACTGTGTCGCAAAATTATCCACCAGGATTTTATTCATCAACTGCAACAGGGCGACGCCGACCAGGTGCTTGCCTTGTTAAATCAAACCCTCAGCTCATAAGGAAGTGGCGATGGAGTCATCCTTACGTATTGTCGCGATCACCAACTGCCCCGCCGGGATCGCTCACACCTACATGGTGGCGGAAGCCCTGGAACAGAAAGCCCGTTCTCTCGGCCATACCATAAAAGTGGAAACTCAAGGGTCCAGTGGCGTTGAAAACCGCTTATCCAGCGAAGAGATTGCCGCTGCCGATTACGTCATTCTCGCTACCGGGCGTGGCCTGAGCGGTGATGATCGCGCGCGGTTTGCCGGGAAGAAAGTTTATGAGATTGCCATCTCCCAGGCGTTGAAAAATATCGACCAGATATTCAGCGAATTACCGACAAACTCGCAGCTTTTTGCCGCAGATAGCGGCGTGAAGCTTGGCAAACAGGAAGTGCAAAGCGGCAGCGTGATGAGCCACCTGATGGCGGGCGTCTCTGCGGCGCTGCCG
>NZ_SJWV01000649.1:0-369 GCF_004352695.1 Escherichia sp. KCJ4928 | reverse complement strand
ACATCCTGCTGGGTCGTCAGGTAGGCGTTCCGTACATCATCGTGTTCCTGAACAAATGCGACATGGTTGATGACGAAGAGCTGCTGGAACTGGTTGAAATGGAAGTTCGTGAACTTCTGTCTCAGTACGACTTCCCGGGCGACGACACTCCGATCGTTCGTGGTTCTGCTCTGAAAGCGCTGGAAGGCGACGCAGAGTGGGAAGCGAAAATCCTGGAACTGGCTGGCTTCCTGGATTCTTATATTCCGGAACCAGAGCGTGCGATTGACAAGCCGTTCCTGCTGCCGATCGAAGACGTATTCTCCATCTCCGGTCGTGGTACCGTTGTTACCGGTCGTGTAGAACGCGGTATCATCAAAGTTGGTGAAG
>NZ_SJWV01000648.1:0-369 GCF_004352695.1 Escherichia sp. KCJ4928 | reverse complement strand
ACATCCTGCTGGGTCGTCAGGTAGGCGTTCCGTACATCATCGTGTTCCTGAACAAATGCGACATGGTTGATGACGAAGAGCTGCTGGAACTGGTTGAAATGGAAGTTCGTGAACTTCTGTCTCAGTATGACTTCCCGGGCGACGACACTCCGATCGTTCGTGGTTCTGCTCTGAAAGCGCTGGAAGGCGACGCAGAGTGGGAAGCGAAAATCCTGGAACTGGCTGGCTTCCTGGATTCTTACATTCCGGAACCAGAGCGTGCGATTGACAAGCCGTTCCTGCTGCCGATCGAAGACGTATTCTCCATCTCCGGTCGTGGTACCGTTGTTACCGGTCGTGTAGAACGCGGTATCATCAAAGTTGGTGAAG
>NZ_SJWV01000647.1:0-371 GCF_004352695.1 Escherichia sp. KCJ4928 | reverse complement strand
ATTATCCTGGTTCCCGACAACAGGAACATATTCAGCTTTTAACAACCTGAGAAAACCCAAAAAGAATCACACAGAGCAGATAACACCTGGCGCAATACCTCTGTGATTACCGAACGTTCAGGTGACAGATTTCCAGACAGAAGCCGGCACGCGATCGTAAAGCTTGTTCATTGTCAGTTCTGCCAGCCGATGATCGACCGCAGAGTTGAAGGTTTCCAGCTCCACAGGGGGAAGTTTATAACGTGTGTGGGAAATCACTTTTTCCAGTGTCTCCCGGGATGAACAACGACGGAACTGCTCTGGTTTTAACTTCCATTAGCCTCTCATCACTTTATGCTGCAATTAACGTGATACTGTCAGCATACCGTACC
>NZ_SJWV01000646.1:0-378 GCF_004352695.1 Escherichia sp. KCJ4928 | reverse complement strand
ATTATGCTGAGCAGGAACTGGATCTGAACAGCTATTGCATCAGCAGACCTGCAGCCACCTTCTTTCTGCGCGCCAGCGGTGAATCGATGAACCAGGCTGGCGTGCAGAATGGTGATCTGCTGGTAGTGGACAGGGCCGAAAAACCACAACACGGGGACATCGTTATCGCTGAGATCGACGGTGAGTTCACCGTCAAACGACTGCGGTTGCGCCCACGCCCGGCACTGGAGCCGGTTTCAGACAGCCCGGAGTTCCGCACACTGTATCCGGAAAACATCTGTATTTTTGGTGTTGTCACTCACGTGATACACAGGACGCGGGAGTTACGCTGATGTTTGCACTGGCTGATATCAACAGTTTCTACGCCTCATGTGAAAA
>NZ_SJWV01000645.1:0-380 GCF_004352695.1 Escherichia sp. KCJ4928 | reverse complement strand
AAATACTTCTGTACAGTGCCTTTAGCAGTTCTATTTTTGATGACAACGCACCCCAGTCAATTTGCTTCAAGCCTTAATCAAATTGGTGTTCCTTATAAGGTGGCTTATGCCGTTAGTTTAACACTACGCTACATTCCAGATGTTCAGGAAGAATTTTACATGATTCGAATGTCTCAAGAAGCGCGAGGACTTGAATTATCTTCAAAAGAGAAATTGATGAAACGTATTAAAGGAAATTTACAAATTGTGATTCCTTTGATTTTCAGTTCTCTTGAACGTATTGACACGGTCTCAACAGCGATGGAGTTGCGCCGTTTCGGGAAAAATAAAAAGCGTACTTGGTACACTTATACAAATTTCACTTCAGCAGATATTATGAC
>NZ_SJWV01000644.1:0-381 GCF_004352695.1 Escherichia sp. KCJ4928 | reverse complement strand
ATGCAATAAAATCCCCTCCTCATCGATAGATGATAACCAGGGAATAATGTGGCAGAACTTTAAAACTAGCAATATTGCATATTCACAACTATGTAAAAAATTATCTTTATTTAAAAGCATACCCAGTCGATTAATAAAAAAATCAGCTTACTGCTCAACTGAAAACACAATCACCAATAAATTTGATGTTGTCTTTTCTTACTGCGGAAATAATGTAAAGGAATTTATACTTTTATTACCCTATAATAAATCTCTGGAGATGCATGAACTTAACGAGCAAAACATCCAGTATTTGACTGCCCTTAATATTAATATACATAAAATGTTGCTATCAAATATAACAATAGAAAAGAGCGACCTTTCATATGGGTATTATTTTGG
>NZ_SJWV01000643.1:0-381 GCF_004352695.1 Escherichia sp. KCJ4928 | reverse complement strand
CGGAGGCGTCTGTCTGCCATCATTCATAGGGGTTATCTCATTCTATGGGCTGAATGCTGCTCAGAATCAGCCTGCTGAGACTGTCAGGGCTGCCGCAGCGGCGACCGGTCGTTTTGCTGTAGCATTCCCGGTGCGTGTGGCACCAGGCAGTGGGTGTTTCATGAAGACGAACGCGCCGCGCTTGTTCTTTGTGGATAAGGAGTCCGGTGTGAGTTTTGATGTTTTTCATGTGCTTTCCGTTTCTTTCCCGGTGACAGCTGTGCCACACATGACGGGGGAATGTAACCTTCGCTATCTTACTGAAAATGTGCCATTTGCAGGAACCGGCGGTCAATCCTGTATGCAGGATTTGTATCACAGTTCCGGATGAGAGGAAGACGT
>NZ_SJWV01000642.1:0-384 GCF_004352695.1 Escherichia sp. KCJ4928 | reverse complement strand
ATATAACTTACACCATAAGTTGAAAAATATGAATCCATCTCAGATCTTGATAGTTGTAACTTGGATTCTAAAGTCAAATGCTCAAACCATTCATCACATGAACAATATGATAATTTAATAAATCGCTCGAAGCTGTGATTTGTTCCTATAAAAGAACCGTCTTCAAAACGTATACATACGGGATATTTCAATAATGAAATGTTCTCTCTTAAGTCGTTAGGGAAATGTAATTGACGAATGAGTGCTCTTTCTCTACGATCCATTGCACACATAGGAACCTCCTCAAAGGATTCTATGGACAGCCAATGCAGGGAGCTGCTACTCCCTGCATTGGCGATTTAAACTAAATTTTTAACGTGGCATTAACCACATAATTAATATACC
>NZ_SJWV01000641.1:0-386 GCF_004352695.1 Escherichia sp. KCJ4928 | reverse complement strand
GATTTTTCCCCGCCAGCGTCATCATTTCCGGATTTTCGCCAGTGCATCCGCCATGCTGCGGATTTCATCCCGTGCCTCCAGAACAACCTCCCGCAGAATATCCCGGTCAAACCAGCGACGGGACGGTTCATCCGGTATACGCAGCACATCACAGACCAGACCACTGGCCAGGATATGCTCCACACACTCACTGACCAGGTACATTTCCACAGAAGAAAAACGGGCGCCACGGTTCAGAATGGCATCGAGCACCACGGGCAGATTTTCGTCATCTTCATCAAGCCAGCAGGGGTAATCGCTTTCCTTCACGACCAGACGAAAGCGGCGCGTCTGGCGGGTCAGCAACGTCTGACCGGTGGTGGTCAGCGCCGCCCGGATACGCCGCG
>NZ_SJWV01000640.1:0-391 GCF_004352695.1 Escherichia sp. KCJ4928 | reverse complement strand
CGGGATCGTATCCGTAATATCTGGGCCATAACCCCGGTCAGTAACGGCATTACCGTTAATAATGACCAACCTCATGCGGGTCAGCATACCCTGGAGTTTCCGATGGCAACATTCAGCCAGGTGATGTTACAGATGCAACAACACTGGCCACAGATAATGCAGGAAGTTCGCTCCCCCAAAAATCCTCCCAATAATCTGTACATTGGTGAAGACAGGCAACCTGCATCAGCACCTCAGGATCAATCAATGCGACTCCCCCTCGCAGGTAATGCCCCCAATGAACTGATACCAGCCATCGCCTCTGCCGATAAGGACAATCGTCAGTTGAATCTTCTGCTGGTCCACAGCGCAGATGATCATCTGCAGGGCGTGGTCCGCCTGAACGGCACCC
>NZ_SJWV01000063.1:0-22333 GCF_004352695.1 Escherichia sp. KCJ4928 | reverse complement strand
TAATCGGCGGCGATATTCAGTACATCAAGCCCCGTTGATTTATATTCTCTCGTGGAAAGTAAGAAAAAAGCCGCTCTAATAAGTTCTGGCATTGACGAAAGCGCATCAGCCGCATCATCAGGAACGCCGGAAAATTCCTGTTTCAGGGAATTAAAACGATCATCAAGCATAACCCCCCCATTTTCACAATCAGTAATCAGGATGGTTTTAGCCTCATTCAGTGCCATATCAGCACTAAATTGCATAACAGCCAGTGAGTGAGGAACGAAAGCCCCGGCATATTCTGTTTCGCTGGTGGCGTGCTTATGTGCCCTGTCCGCGATAACAGAAATATCAATCAGCGCGTGCATCAGCGTTTTGATGGCTTCGGCGGCTGCGTCCGGTGTGGTTTTATTGTGCATAAAGCATCCCCTGAATACTCGTGTTAATCATTCCGGCACGTTTTGTGATTTCCTGTAATGATTCCCTTGTGGCGACAATTGCTTCATCTGGTAAGTGGTAATTACACACCACGCGACCTTTATCCACATTGACCAGTAGCTGCCCTGTGAATTTCTCACGAAACTGAATGCGGTTAAGGTCAGTAAGTGACAGATTAATCATGGCGCACCTCCTGACGAATACGGGCGGCAAATACAGCAACACAACCGGACGGGCAACGGCTACGCGCTTCGCGTTCCGTCCAGGCGGTTACGTGGATGATTTGAGATTCTCCGGCACTCAGTGCCAGAAAACGCCACACAAAGGCAGTTTGTGTGTGTACAAGGTGTGGTATATGATTTACAGCAACCATAACGGCTCCTAGTTTACGTTGTTGGTTAGAAGCCCCGTATGTGTTCCAGCACTGCGGGGTTTCGTCTTTTCTGTACCTTGCATTAACAAGGTGTAAGACACAATGTAAAATAACGGTGTCTTACACGTCAACCCTTCAAAATATTTTTTTTTCGTGTATATTGTCTTACACCAAAAACATGAGGGGTTAAACATGGCAACGGGTCCAAAGAATGCAAAATCACAATCTGTAACTGCACGTATTGCCCATGAAATTATTGAAGGCATGGAGAACGTGAAAGAAGAAGGTGAAAGCACGGGGCAGTTTATAAACGCAGCCATGCGCGGCGAAATCAAACGCCGCCAGCGCCGCAAGACCAAAGAATCAGAATAATCACCATCAGCGCCGTGGCGTGAGGTACTACGGCGCATTGCTTTACAGGGCAGTACCATGACCAACAACACACTATCACCAATACAAGACACGCAGACGCAAGAAGATGAAATCATTCGGCAAAGGCAGTTAGAAACCTGTGCTCGCCTTGAAGCCGAACTGGCTAATCCTCTGAATATCCAACTAATACCGATAGAAATGAAACCTGGACTATTCGCGTTGGAGGCATTTTTAGCAAGCTGCCCACGGCGGCTAAAGTCCCGTAAGAATCGCCCGCCAGGATGAGTACACAAAACCGAACTATGAAACGGATTATTCCGTTTCCGGGGCGTTTGTGTGTGTATAAAGAGTAAGCTATGCTCTTTTATAGCCATAATCGTTACCTCAATTAATGGTTTGGTTAGACGCCCCGTATGTGTTCCCATCACTGCGGGGCGTTGTTTTTTGTGCTAGTTGTGTGTAATGTGTATATACACATAAACACATTATATGGAGTGTAATTGACGTGTCAACACACAAAAATGAAAGGCGTGGTAATCCTCCTTTCCAGTTCCGTTTAGATCCTGACTTACGGGAAAAGATGGAAAAAGCACAACAACAAGACGGTGATGACTCTTTAGCAGCTTGGATAAAACGAATAATCCGAAAAGAATTACAGCAACGCGGTATTGAACCCAAAGAATAAAAAACATCAGCGCCGTGGCGTGAGGAACTCCGGCGCATTGCTTTACAGGTACACACAATGACCAATAAAGAATCAACCAATACACCATCGCAAAAAACGAACAGAGAGCACGAAAATATGGCGCTCGAGCATGAATCAGAAAGATTCGCTCCATGCGCTTTTGTCCTTGATGAGTTTCTAAAAAAATATTCACGTTCTGAACGGATGAAAATGGCAGCACAATACGGCCCCAACAAGCAAGGTAATTGCCCACCAGCCTGATAGCGGCTATCATTCCCGTGCTTATGTTTGGGATCACATACACATAAGGCGCAGCAGGTTAATTGTTCAGAAAGGCGGCTCCATATCGGGGCCGCTTTTTTTATGCCTGAAAAACCCCAATTTTGTTGTTTTTCAGTTTCACCAGGGCGAACGAATCCCCGCCCACGTTCGGGCGCATATTCAATCTTCATAGTTATATCTCTGTATTAGTGGATGTGTGGCGACTGTGTGCCGCCAGTCTTTTTAGTGAACTGCCTTGCAGCTATCCTTCCAGGCCAAAACCTCAGATAAAGACCAGCCAACAGAACGCCCACCAAGTTTACGACGTGATGGGAATTGTCCGGCCTTTTCCAGGCGGTAGCGGCATGAGCGGCTAAGGCCTGTTAGCTTTTCGCATTCTTTTTCACGTATAAACCGATCAGTGCTTAACACTATTGCCCCCTTTCGTTTCTTAAAGAGTTATTTCGTGTTCTATTGCGTTGGGATGTGTCTGATTGTGTCAGGATGATTCAGAGTTGGCAAATGTTGGTGTCGCATGGTTTACAGAAAGAGGAATAATCAGGATAAAATCATTTAAATTCATGTTAATACAAAGGCATAAAATCTTGTTTTATGCCTTTTTTCGCACGCTTTAACGCGTAATTCACTAATGTATAAAAAACCAGCTGAGCATTAAAAATCAGCAACTTACAAATCTGTATTCTTTTTGGCCTCTTGTTCGTGATTGTGTCACGTTGTTGCACATTGTTTCACGTTGTATCTGTGCACTTATCCAGTATGCGCATACTGAAAAAACACGAAAAAAATTATTTTATTCTGGTTACTGGTAGCGTGGTTACGTTTTCATGTGTTCCCGCCAGTATCTCCAACCGCTCCACCCACATATCAAGCGCATTGCGTTTCGCATCAATATAGCGGGAATGGTTGTACACGCGTTGCATTCCTGGCATCTGGTGGCCTGTAAGCTGCTCCACGACGTGAGGATCAACGCCTAAATCGTTCAGCATGGTTGTAAAGGTGCGCCGGATGTCATGCAATGACCATTGAGGGTGTTTTAGCCTCCTGTGCGCTAATCTGCCGTACTGCGATACGCTGGTTTCCTGTTTCACTTCCCCCAGCAATAAGCCCGTGTGCCTGTTCTGCTCCACCAGCTGCGTGACGAACGGCAGTATCGCTTCCGGTATGGGCCGGAATATGGCTACCTTCGTTTTGCTGTGCTCCTTCGGAACGGTCCAGAGCATTTCGGTAAAATCCCACTCGCCGATCTCCGATAACCTCAGTTCTACTGTCCGGCATCCGAAAACAATCAGGAGGCGGATTAGTGCGACGTAGTAAGGGGAAAATATTTTTTTGTCCAGTGCCTGCAATAATTCGCCAAGTTCTTTGTTACTTAAGACACGCTCACTTATATCCGGTTTTTTCCCAACGTCCGCCACACTCATATCATCAAGAACGTTGCTGATTGCATAGCGCCGCTTCCTGCAGAACTTAAGCGCCTGCTTGCATGTCTGTAGCAGGAACCCGGCGGAAACAGGGGCTTTCTTTGCCACCCGATCAAAACAGGCCAGCCAGTGCCGTAGCTCGCATTTATCCAGCGGCATAGGGCCAATGTGCTGTATTACGTGATTATTTAGCCGCTTTTTCAGTGGGTCATAATCCACACGGTTTTCCTTTGCGTACGACTCAAGCCAGTAGGTGAGCGCATCGCCAACCGTTACCGGCTTTAACGCTTCCTGTACGGTGTAATTCATTTCATGACGTGGATTTTTCCCCTCTGCCAGCCATGCGCGACACTGGGCGGCTTTTTCCCTGGCTGATTTCAGGCTCAGATCAGGATAATTTCCCAGCTTAATGCGTTCCGGTGGTGCCCCCCTTCCCGTTCCGGCCCTGTAAGTGAAATACCAGGTTAAAAGGCCACTGGTTGAATGCCTGACGCTCAGGTTTCCACCGTCATTAAGAAAGGCTGTTTTTTGGGCGGGTGTGCCGTTGATTTTCCTCAGCTGTGTATCGCTCAGTTTGTTAAGTGCTCTGCTCATAATTTTGAATCCGGTCATCACAATTAACTACACCATTAACTACACCGATCGTTGCACAAAGGGCTACAACGTGAAACAAGCTGGAACAAGAAAAATCACAAATCTGTTTATAATCAAAAACATAACGCACAACCTGAAACATTATGAAACGGCAAAAAACACTAATTGATAAAATATGTCCATACTTCACGCATTACGTTAAGCATCCGTTATAATCGGTTGCAGATACCAGCCTGTGGATGCTTAACATGGAATACCAACTCACTCTTAACTGGCCCGATTTTCTTGAACGTCACTGGCAGAAACGCCCGGTGGTGTTAAAACGCGGCTTTAATAATTTTATTGACCCGATCTCTCCAGACGAGTTGGCGGGTCTGGCGATGGAAAGCGAAGTTGACAGTCGACTGGTCAGTCACCAGGATGGCAAATGGCAGGTCAGCCACGGCCCGTTCGAAAGCTACGATCATCTCGGTGAAACCAACTGGTCATTACTGGTACAGGCAGTGAACCACTGGCATGAGCCGACCGCCGCGCTGATGCGACCGTTCCGTGAACTACCGGACTGGCGTATTGATGATCTGATGATCTCTTTTTCTGTACCGGGCGGCGGCGTCGGCCCGCATCTCGATCAGTACGACGTGTTTATCATTCAGGGTACCGGTCGTCGTCGCTGGCGAGTGGGCGAAAAGCTGCAAATGAAACAGCACTGTCCGCACCCGGATCTGTTACAGGTCGATCCGTTCGAAGCCATCATCGATGAAGAGCTGGAGCCTGGCGATATTCTTTATATTCCGCCAGGATTCCCGCATGAAGGCTACGCGCTGGAAAATGCGATGAACTATTCCGTGGGTTTTCGCGCGCCGAATACGCGGGAACTGATTAGCGGATTTGCCGATTATGTGCTGCAACGTGAACTGGGCGGCAACTACTACAGCGATCCGGATGTTCCACCTCGCGCTCATCCTGCGGATGTTCTGCCGCAAGAGATGGATAAACTGCGTGAGATGATGCTCGAATTGATCAACCAGCCGGAACACTTTAAGCAATGGTTTGGCGAGTTTATATCCCAGTCACGTCATGAACTGGATATCGCGCCGCCGGAACCGCCTTATCAGCCAGATGAAATCTACGATGCGCTGAAACAAGGTGATGTGCTGGTGCGCCTGGGTGGTCTGCGCGTATTGCGCATTGGCGACGACGTGTATGCCAATGGTGAGAAGATCGATTCCCCGCACCGTCCGGCACTGGATGCACTCGCCAGCAACATTGCGCTGACTGCGGAGAATTTTGGCGATGCGCTGGAAGATCCGTCATTCCTCGCGATGCTCGCGGCGCTGGTCAATAGCGGGTATTGGTTCTTCGAAGGGTAAGTTTGGATTTAAGCCGGATGCGGCGCTGATTGCGCCTTATCGTGCCTACATGCACTGAACGCCTGTAGGCACGATAAGTATGTGGACCAGTATCAATATAACGGTTTCATCCCGGTAATTGGCAGTCCACATACGCATCGGGCAATCACGACTTCCGTTGCGCCGTTAACTCGGCAATACGGACAATCACCTGCACCGCTTTTTCCATACCTTCCAGAGTCACAAACTCATGCTTACCATGATAGTTGTAACCGCCAGTGAACAGGTTCGGGCACGGTAATCCCATAAACGACAACTGCGCGCCGTCGGTACCGCCGCGGATCGGTTTCAGTTCCGGTTCAATATCGCAGTCACGCATCGCCTGCTGGGCGATATCGATAATATGCGGATGCTCAACCACTTTCTCGCGCATATTGTAGTAACTGTCTTCAATCACCAGTTCAATGTAGCAATCAGGATGTAACCCTTTGCCCACTTTTTTGGCGATCTCCATCATTTTACGTTTACGCGCTTCAAACTGTTTACGGTCGAAATCACGGATGATGTAGTGCATATCGGCTCGGTCAACGGTGCCTTTCATGCTCGCCAGGTGATAGAAACCTTCATAGCCTTCTGTCATTTCCGGGCTTTCATCCGCCGGAACTTCCGCATGAATACGTGCCGCCAGCGACAGCGCATTTACCATCACTCCTTTCGCCGTGCCCGGATGAACATTGTTACCGACAATTTTGATATTGACCGATGCGGCGTTGAAGTTTTCAAACTCCAGTTCGCCTACGCCACCACCGTCAACAGTGTAAGCCCAGCGGGCATCGAAGGCATCAACATCAAAATGTTTCGCCCCTTTGCCCACTTCTTCATCCGGGGTAAAGGCGACGCGAATATCACCATGCGGAATGTTTTTCTGTTGCAATACCGCCAGCGCGGTCATGATTTCTGCAATACCTGCTTTGTCATCGGCACCTAACAAGGTTTTACCATCGGTGGTAATCAACGTCTGACCCAGTAGCTGATGCAGCACCGGGAACATAACCGGTGATAAAACTTCATCGCCGATACCCAGCGCAATATCGCCACCGCGATAGTTTTCAACAATTTGCGGATTCACATTTTTGCCGCTGCAATCCGGTGAGGTATCCACATGAGAAATAAAGCCAATCGCCGGGATATCGCCAGGGACGTTAGCCGGTAACGTCGCCATCAAAGTGCCCTTCTCACTTAAGGTCACATTGATAAGCCCCATCTCTTCGAGCTGCTCTTTCAGCAGATGCAATAACTTCCATTGGCCTTCCGTGCTGGGAACCTGTCTCACCCCTGCTTTTGATTGGGTATCCAGAGACACGTAGTTCAAAAATCGCTCAAGTAGTTTATCCATGTAGTCACCCTCACTTTTTGTGACAACATTATTAAGAAGCAAGAAAAGACAAATATTGCGTCAGGTCACTTTTACCCCTGCAAGCGGGAATATTTATCAGCATTACCTTAATGAATATAAAGCTAAGCCAGTAATTCACAACAAAGATTGGCGATTCAAGCGGTTTGCCGTAGAATTACCGCCCTCATTAAGAGTCACCAAGGTGGTTAACCACAAACCCCGCATCGGTAAGCCATCCGTTGCGTTTACATGGGACAGAGTAAAAAATTGAATAAACAACCGAGTTCGCTTTCACCGCTGGTGCAATTGGCGGGAATTCGCAAATGCTTTGATGGTAAAGAGGTCATTCCCCAGCTGGATCTGACTATCAACAATGGCGAGTTCCTCACGCTGCTTGGCCCTTCTGGCTGCGGTAAAACAACCGTTCTTCGCCTGATTGCAGGTCTGGAAACTGTTGATTCCGGACGCATCATGCTGGATAACGAGGACATCACCCACGTTCCGGCGGAAAACCGCTATGTGAACACTGTTTTCCAAAGCTACGCACTTTTCCCCCACATGACCGTGTTCGAAAATGTGGCCTTTGGGTTGCGCATGCAAAAAACCCCCGCTGCTGAAATTACGCCCCGCGTTATGGAAGCCCTGCGGATGGTGCAGCTGGAAACCTTCGCTCAACGTAAACCGCATCAGCTCTCTGGTGGTCAACAGCAACGCGTCGCCATTGCCCGTGCGGTGGTTAACAAGCCTCGTCTTTTGTTGCTGGATGAGTCGCTCTCAGCGCTGGATTACAAACTGCGTAAGCAAATGCAGAACGAGCTGAAAGCGTTACAGCGTAAGCTTGGTATTACCTTCGTCTTTGTCACTCACGATCAGGAAGAAGCGCTCACCATGTCAGACAGGATTGTGGTGATGCGCGAGGGTCGTATTGAGCAAGATGGTACACCGCGCGAAATTTACGAAGAGCCGAAAAACCTGTTTGTTGCCGGCTTCATTGGCGAAATCAATATGTTTAACGCCACTGTCATCGAACGTCTAGACGAGCAGCGCGTACGCGCCAACGTTGAAGGCCGCGAATGTAATATCTACGTTAACTTCGCCGTTGAACCGGGGCAAAAACTGCATGTTCTGCTGCGCCCGGAAGACTTACGTGTTGAAGAGATTAACGACGACAACCACGCTGAAGGGCTGATTGGTTACGTTCGTGAGCGTAACTACAAAGGCATGACGCTGGAGTCGGTTGTTGAACTGGAAAATGGCAAGATGGTGATGGTCAGCGAATTCTTCAATGAAGACGATCCTGACTTTGACCACTCTCTCGACCAAAAAATGGCCATTAATTGGGTAGAAAGCTGGGAGGTCGTACTGGCTGATGAAGAACACAAGTAAGTTCCAGAATGTAGTGATTGTCACTATTGTCGGTTGGCTTGTGTTGTTTGTCTTTCTGCCCAACCTGATGATCATTGGCACCAGCTTTTTGACCCGCGACGACGCCAGTTTCGTAAAAATGGTCTTTACGCTGGATAACTACACGCGTCTGCTCGATCCGCTCTATTTTGAAGTGCTATTGCACTCGCTGAATATGGCGCTGATCGCCACCCTCGCCTGCCTGGTGCTGGGCTACCCGTTTGCCTGGTTTCTGGCGAAGCTGCCACACAAGGTGCGTCCGCTGCTGCTGTTTCTGCTGATTGTTCCCTTCTGGACCAACTCATTGATTCGTATCTACGGGCTGAAAATTTTCCTCAGCACCAAAGGCTATCTCAACGAGTTTTTGCTCTGGCTGGGCGTTATCGACACACCAATCCGTATCATGTTCACGCCCAGTGCGGTGATTATCGGTCTGGTTTACATTCTGCTGCCGTTTATGGTGATGCCGCTGTACACCAGTATCGAAAAACTGGATAAGCCGTTGCTTGAGGCGGCGCGCGATCTCGGTGCCAGCAAGTTACAGACTTTTATCCGTATCATTATTCCACTGACGATGCCGGGAATTATTGCCGGATGTCTGCTGGTGATGCTGCCAGCGATGGGCCTGTTCTATGTATCCGACCTGATGGGCGGTGCGAAAAACCTGCTGATCGGTAACGTCATCAAGGTACAGTTCCTCAATATTCGTGACTGGCCATTTGGTGCAGCCACCAGCATTACGCTGACTATCGTAATGGGCCTGATGTTGCTGGTTTACTGGCGCGCTTCTCGTCTGCTGAATAAAAAGGTGGAACTCGAATGATCGGTCGACTGCTTCGCGGCGGTTTTATGACCGCTATCTACGCGTACCTGTATATCCCAATCATTATTTTGATTGTGAACTCCTTTAACAGCTCGCGCTTTGGCATCAACTGGCAGGGTTTTACCACCAAATGGTATAGCCTGCTGATGAACAACGACAGCCTGTTACAGGCAGCGCAGCATTCACTAACAATGGCGGTGTTTTCGGCGACATTTGCTACGCTTATCGGTTCACTGACGGCAGTTGCGCTGTACCGTTATCGCTTTCGTGGTAAGCCGTTCGTTAGCGGAATGCTGTTTGTGGTGATGATGTCACCAGATATCGTGATGGCGATTTCTCTGCTGGTGCTGTTTATGCTGCTGGGTATTCAGCTTGGCTTCTGGTCGCTGCTGTTCTCGCATATCACCTTCTGCCTGCCGTTTGTGGTGGTGACGGTGTATTCGCGCCTGAAAGGTTTTGACGTGCGGATGCTGGAAGCGGCGAAAGATCTCGGTGCCAGTGAATTTACCATTCTGCGAAAAATCATTCTGCCACTGGCAATGCCTGCGGTGGCGGCGGGCTGGGTGTTAAGCTTTACCCTGTCGATGGACGATGTGGTAGTTTCTTCGTTCGTCACCGGACCAAGTTATGAAATTCTGCCGTTAAAAATTTATTCGATGGTCAAAGTCGGCGTATCGCCGGAAGTTAACGCGCTGGCAACCATATTACTGGTGCTGTCGCTGGTGATGGTTATTGCCAGCCAGCTTATTGCTCGTGATAAAACGAAAGGTAACACAGGGGACGTTAAATGAAAAAATGGTCACGCCACCTGCTCGCGGCGGGTGCTCTGGCACTGGGCATGAGCGCCGCTCACGCCGATGACAACAACACGCTGTATTTCTACAACTGGACCGAGTACGTGCCGCCAGGACTGCTTGAACAGTTCACCAAAGAAACCGGTATTAAGGTTATCTATTCGACTTACGAGTCGAACGAAACCATGTACGCCAAGCTGAAAACGTACAAAGACGGTGCCTATGACCTGGTGGTTCCTTCAACCTATTACGTCGATAAAATGCGTAAAGAAGGGATGATCCAGAAGATCGACAAGTCGAAGTTAACGAACTTCAGCAATCTCGATCCAGACATGCTCAACAAGCCGTTTGACCCGAATAACGATTACTCCATTCCGTATATCTGGGGTGCGACGGCGATTGGTGTTAACGGTGATGCGGTGGATCCGAAATCTGTCACCAGCTGGGCCGATCTGTGGAAGCCTGAGTACAAAGGCAGCCTGCTGTTGACCGACGATGCCCGTGAAGTGTTCCAGATGGCGCTGCGTAAGCTGGGCTACTCCGGTAACACCACCGATCCGAAAGAGATTGAAGCTGCATATAACGAGCTGAAAAAACTGATGCCAAACGTCGCAGCGTTTAACTCCGATAACCCAGCTAACCCGTACATGGAAGGCGAAGTTAACCTCGGCATGATCTGGAACGGTTCTGCTTTCGTTGCACGGCAGGCGGGTACGCCAATTGACGTGGTGTGGCCGAAAGAAGGCGGCATTTTCTGGATGGACAGCCTGGCGATCCCGGCAAATGCCAAAAACAAAGAAGGCGCGCTGAAATTGATCAACTTCCTGCTGCGCCCGGATGTGGCAAAACAGGTTGCTGAAACTATCGGTTATCCAACGCCAAACCTTGCGGCGCGTAAGCTGTTAAGCCCGGAAGTGGCGAACGATAAAACGCTCTACCCGGATGCTGAAACCATTAAAAATGGTGAATGGCAGAATGACGTTGGCGCAGCCAGCAGCATTTATGAAGAGTATTATCAGAAGCTGAAAGCAGGACGTTAATTCAGCAAGCGGGCGGTGGCATTACCGCCCGTTTTTTATTTAGCAAGGATGTGGCTAATGAGTCAGGACAGTAAAGTGTTATCCCGCGCTTTTCTCGGTATCGGTCTGATATTGCTCGTTATTTCTGCAATCATCTTTTATTACCATTTTACTTTTACCAAAAGCGCGGTTCATACAGAAGGAATCATTGTTGATGCCGTTTGGTACAACAATCACTCAAACGACGTCGATGATAATGGTTCCTGGTATCCAGTGGTTGCCTTTCGCCCTACGCCAGATTACACGCTAATTTTCAATTCGAATATCGGTAGTGATTTTTATGAAGATAGCGAAGGTGACAGAGTCAATGTCTATTATCCGCCAGGGCATCCAGAACAAGCCGAAATAAACAATCCCTGGGTTAATTTTTTTAAATGGGGCTTTGTTGGCATAGCAGGCATTATTTTCGGTAGTGTCGGTCTGATAATCACGCTCCCCTCCACCAAAAAATCTCGCAGGAAACGGAAGTCCCGCCCATGAAAAAATTCATTATACTGCTCAGTTTACTGATACTCCTGCCTCTGGTAGCAACCAGTAAGCCATTGATTCCAATAATGAAGACACTTTTTACGGATGTTACCGGTACTGTACCGGATGCTGAAGAGATCGCACGTAAAGCCGAGCTTTTTCGCCAACAAACGGGAATTGCACCGTTTATTGTGATTTTACCCGACATTAATAATGAAGCCAGTCTCAGACAAAATGGTAAAGCGATGCTGGCGCATGCGTCATCTTCATTGAGTAATGTAAAAGGAAGTGTTCTGTTACTATTTACTACCCGCGAACCACGGTTAATTATGATCACCAACGGCCAGGTTGAAAGTGGTCTGGACGATAAACATCTCGGCCTTCTGATAGAAAATCACACGCTGGCTTATTTAAATGCAGATCTCTGGTATCAGGGAATCAATAATGCATTGGCTGTTCTACAAGCACAGATATTAAAACAACCGACGCCGCCACTGACGTATTATCCGCATCCAGGACAACAGCATGAAAATGCTCCCCCCGGCAGCACCAACACATTAGGTTTTATCGCCTGGGCTGCGACGTTTATCTTATTTTCCTGGATCTTTTGCTACACGACTCGTTTTATTTATGCGTTAAAATTTGCAGTGGCGATGACTATTGCCAATATGGGTTATCAGGCTTTATGTTTGTATATCGATAATAGCTTTGCGATTACCAGAATATCGCCACTCTGGGCAGGGCTAATTGGTGTCTGTACGTTTATTGCCGCATTGTTATTGACGAGTAAACGATAAAAGAGGCCGGAAAAGTGCGCGTGTATTATGCCGGATGGGGCGCGAACGCCTTATCCGGCCCACAAAACCCGCAAATTCAATTAATTGCGTCCCCTTGTAGGCCTGATAAGCGTAGCGCATCAGGCAATGCTTCCTGCTTTATAATCCCTTCAGCAACTTTTCAACAAACTCAGGCACCACCTGGCTTGCCGGGCCGTAATATTTCTCGGCAAATTCATTACCGACCTGACTTGGTTCGAGATTCAGTTCCACGGTGTGCGCGCCATGCAGTTTCGCTTCGTGAACAAACCCAGCCGCCGGATAAACATGCCCGGAAGTACCAATGGCAATGAAAATATCAGCCATCGACAACGCCATATAAATTTCATCCATGCCGAGTGGCATTTCGCCAAACCAAACGACGTGCGGGCGCAAGGGTGCCGGGAACTGGCAACAATGGCATTTATCTTCTGGCGTAACGTCTCCGGTCCAGTCGAGAACCTGACCACTTTGCGAACAACGAACTTTCAGCAATTCCCCATGCATATGAATGACATTGGTATTACCTGCGCGTTCATGCAGGTTGTCTATATTCTGCGTTACCAGCAAAAAGCGATCGCCGAGGGCGTCTTGCAGTTTAGCCAGCGCAAGATGCGCGGCGTTAGGCTGAATTTCTGGCTGCTGCAGCTGTCGACGACGGGCGTTATAAAACGCTTGCACCAGTTCAGGATCGCGATCGAAACCTTCCGGCGTTGCCACATCTTCAACCCGATGTTCTTCCCACAGGCCATCTGCGGCGCGAAAGGTACGAATACCTGATTCCGCAGAAATCCCTGCCCCTGTCAGTACGAGTACTCTTGGTTTTTCCATTGCTTCCGGCACCACTTTATCTCTGAAAAAAATACGCTGACGCAAACGCTCGCGCAGGCGGCGTTTATTTTTACGAAAACGACTTAACCGATGACCCCGACGCGACAGCATAGCAACCTCTGTTGTTTAATCGGTTAGATGTAGGAAGGCCGCACCACGCATTCCTCCCGCATCACCGTGGCGCGCGCGTTCAATGCGCGGAACACGAGCTACAGGTAAGAGATGACGAGGCAGCCTGTCCGCCAGTTGCGCTGTGATTGCCGGGAAATTCGATAAGCCACCACCAATGATGACCAGGTCAGGGTCAACAATGGTCAGGATATTTCCCAGACAAACCGCTAATAAATCCAGATAACGCTCAACGTGCGCCCTTGCCTGCTCATCGCCTTGATCATAAAGCGCAATAATTTCGGGAGCCTGCAACGGTTGATGATAATAGTGTTGATACAGCCACGCAAAACCGCGACCAGACAGATAATTTTCAATGCAGCCATGCTGACCACAGCCGCAGCGGCGTAACGGGAAATCCAACCCCATCATGGTTAACGCATCAACCGGCAGACGCATATGGCCAAACTCGCCGGTAATGTAGCTTTTACCGGTAATCGGTTTGCCGTTGAAAATCAGCCCGCCGCCAACGCCGGTGCCGAGAATCAACCCCATCACCAGTGGATATTGAGTAAATTCATCATCCCAGGCTTCTGAAAGGGCAAAACAGTTGGCATCGTTATCAAGGCGTACATCGCGATCAAGACGTGCGCTCAGGTCGGCACGCAGCGGTTTACCGCTGGCAGCGGGGACATTGGCGGCATACAGCGTACCATCTTCTGTTTCCGGCATTCCCGGAATACCGATGCCGACAGAACCTTTACAGCCAAAACGTTGGTCAGCTTCAGCTACCAGCTCACACACTGCATCTAAAAATGCGTCATAGCTGTCACGCGGTGTCGGCACCCGCTTTTCCCACTGCAACTGCCGACCGCTATCAAACACGCCAAGCGCAATTTTTGTTCCACCAATATCAAACCCGTAATACATTGCCGCTCCTTGTTTTAATGTACTGCCTTTACTGGCCGCTAAGGACTCGCGCAGGGTCAATATTACTGGCGCGCCGCGCCGGATACCAACTTGCCAAAAGACTCAGCAACAATGCTGTGACCAGTACGTAGAAGACGTCCAGCCAGTGCAATTCCGATGGCAGGAAATCAATAAAATAGATATCGCTGGAGAGGAACTGATGACCGATCAACTTTTCAATCCACTCAATAATCGGGGTAAGTTGCAGTGAAACCACCACACCGATAATCACCCCACACAGGCTGCCGAACAGCCCTGCCAGCAATCCATACCAGACAAAGATGGCGCGAATTAAACCATCTTTCGCCCCCAGCGTTCTTAATACTGCGATATCGCCACTCTTGTCTTTCACCGCCATCACTAAGGTGGAGACGATGTTGAAACAGGCCACGCCAATCACCAGTACCATCGCCAGATACATAATGGCGCGGATCATCTGGATATCGCGATACATATAGCCGTAAGTACCAATCCAACTTTTAATATAAACATAGCTGTTGGTCACTTCACCCGCATCGCGTACCAGCTTATTGGCGTTGAAAACATCCGTCATTTTAAGGGCAATACCTGACACGCTGGAACCCATATCAAGATATTGTTGGGCATCCGCCAGCGGGATCATGGCAAAACTGTGATCGAGTTGACCACTCAACTGCAAAATACCGGCAACGTGCAAACGCACACGTTTTGGCTGCATCAGTTTATGCTCGGGATTCGAGTTGGGGATCATAATCGACACCCAATCCCCCTGCTTCACTTTCAGCGCATCCGCCACGCCTTTGCCGATGATAATTTGCTGTTCGCCCGCTTTAAAATTGCGCCACGCATCGCCCTGGACAAACGAGGGTAATGCGCTCAGACGCTGTTCCTGTTGCGGGTTAACGCCCTTCACCTGGATTGCGCGAAGATTCGCGCCACTTTCCACCAGCCCGGTGAAATTGATATACGGCGCAGCGGCGGCAATACCCGGCACTTTTTGCACGTGATCCAGTGCTTCCTGCCAGTTAGTCCACGGCTGATCCACCGCCTCGATTTCACCATGCGGCACCACCGCCAGAATACGGTTGTTCAGTTCGCGTTCAAAGCCGTTCATCGCGCTTAAGCCGACGATCAATACCGCCACGCCGAGGGCAATGCCAATGGTAGAAATGACAGAGATTAGCGACACCATGCCGCCGCGTCGCCGTCCGCGACTAAAACGCAGGCCAATTAATAACGATAAAGGCATCGCCATTACTCCGCCCCCATCAGGCTCAGTTCCGCCGTCAGACGACCATCACGCATTTCTAACTGGCGGCTCATACGTTTCGCCAGTTGCAGGTCGTGAGTAACCACCAGGAAGGCGGTGCCCTGCAAGCGATTCAATTCCCCAAGCAACTGGAAGATGCTGTCGGCGTTACGCGCATCGAGGTTACCGGTAGGTTCATCCGCCAGTACCAGGCGCGGGTTATTCACCAGCGCACGGGCAATCGCCACACGCTGGCGTTCGCCGCCAGAAAGTTCAGATGGGCGGTGATTCGCACGATGCTCCAGCCCCACCGCTTTTAACATCTCAAGTGCACGGCTGTTGATTTCAGCGGGCTTTTTCTTGCCAATCAGCAGCGGCATAGCCACGTTTTCCAGGGCGGTAAAATCCGGCAGCAGGTGGTGAAACTGATAAATAAAGCCCAGCTTCTGGTTGCGCAGCTCTGCTTTCGCCGCCGAAGACAGTTTGCTCATCGGTTGACCGTTAAAGATCACATCGCCGGAGGTTGGCGTATCCAGCCCGCCCAACAAGTGCAGCAAGGTGCTTTTACCGGAACCAGAGCTACCGACGATCGCCATCATTTCACCTTCGCCGACGCTGAAACTGACATTGTGCAGCACATCGGTTTGCACACTGCCTTCCTGATAGCGTTTGCACAGGTTGTCGCATTGCAACAGGATCTTATTCATAACGTAAAGCCTCAGCGGGTTGAGTGGCGGCAGCGCGCCATGAAGGGTAAAGCGTAGACAGCAGCGCGATAGCCATCGCCACCAGCGCAATAACAATGACCTGTAAAGGTTCGATAGCGACCGGCAGCGCCGCGCCATCAAGCAGGACGCCGATTATCGGCATCAGATTATTTAACTGGCTGGCAAGCAGTGCGCCAAGCGCCGCACCGAGGATCGCACCGATAATCCCGGCGCTGGCCCCTTGCACCATAAAGACCATCATGATTTGTCGCGGAGTTAAGCCTTGCGTTTGCAGGATCGCGACTTCGCCCTGCTTCTCCATTACCATCAGCCCTAGTGAGGTAATAATGTTAAACGCCGCAACGGCGACAATCAGGCTCAGCAGCAAGCCCATCATATTTTTTTCCATGCGTACGGCCTGGAACAGCTCGCCTTTACGGTCACGCCAGTCCTGCCATTTGCTGCCTTCAGGCAGTTTTTGCTGACTTAAAGAGTCAACTTTCAGCGGCTCATCCAGCCACAAACGCCAGCCGGTAATATTGCCTGCCGGATAACGCATCAGACGCGAGGCATCCTCAATATTCACCAGCATTTCATAGCCATCGACTTCACTGTTGGCGGCGAAAGTGCCAATCACATTGAACAGGCGCTGGCTTGGAATACGCCCCATCGGCGTGAACTGGCTGGCAGATGGTACCATCACGCGGATTTGATCACCGCGATTAACGCCTAGCTGTGAGGCAAGTTGTTCGCCGAGGATGACATTATATTTCCCCGGCTCGAGGTCAGTTTGTTTCACATTGACCAGATACGGTGTAAGTGGATCTTTTTGCGCCGGGTCGATACCGAGCATCACCCCGACCGCCACGCTGCGCGCGCTTTGCAGTACCACATCACCGGTAGTAATAGGTGCGACGCGATTAACGCCGTCCAGTTTGACTGCCGTTTCCGGGAGTTGCTGCGGGTTAAGAGAGCCATGCTCAGAAGAGAGAATTGCCTGTGGCATCAGGCCAAGGATGTTGTTTTGCAGCTCGCGCTCAAAGCCGTTCATCACTGACAATACTGTGACCAGCGCCATCACCCCGAGGGTAATGCCGATGGTAGAAAGCCAGGAGACGAAACGACCGAAGCGATCCGCTGCACGCCCACGCATGTAACGCAGGCCAATAAATAGAGCGACAGGTTGGTACATGAAATCCGTCTGGTTGCTGTAGCAAAGACACGAGTATATAAGCGAAAGCAAGATGGGTAAACGTCTGAACTGTAAGTGATCGTCAGGGCTAATCTGAAAAGCCCCCGTAAATCAATCGGCTAAATTGCCATGTTTTATCATCAATCTTGCCGCCTGATCTTAATCTGAAAAATCATCCAATACAGACAGATACCCATTACACCTCGGGTCATAACCCGCAGGATCAACCGCATGTAAATTAAAAAAGAGCGTGTTGTCCTGATGAAACAAAAAGAGCTATGGATTAACCAGATCAAAGGGTTATGTATTTGTCTGGTGGTGATTTATCACTCGGTCATTACCTTTTATCCGCATCTGACCACTTTTCAGCATCCGTTATCGGAAGTCCTGAGCAAATGCTGGATCTATTTCAATCTTTACCTTGCCCCCTTTCGTATGCCGGTTTTTTTCTTTATTTCCGGCTATTTGATTCGCCGCTATATCGACAGCGTACCGTGGGGAAATTGTCTCGATAAACGGATCTGGAACATCTTCTGGGTGCTGGCGCTTTGGGGCGTGGTGCAGTGGCTGGCGTTAAGTGCGCTGAACCATTGGCTGGCACCTGAGCGCGATTTAAGCAATGCCTCCAATGCCGCTTATGCCGATTCCACCGGTGAGTTCCTGCACGGGATGATCACCGCCAGCACCAGCTTGTGGTATCTGTATGCGTTAATTGTCTATTTCGTGGTATGTAAAATTTTTAGCCGTCTGGCGCTGCCACTATTCGCCTTGTTTGTACTGTTGAGTGTGGCGGTTAATTTCGTTCCCACGCCGTGGTGGGGAATGAACAGTGTGATCCGCAATTTGCCTTATTACAGCCTTGGCGCATGGTTTGGCGCAACAATAATGACCTGTGTTAAAGAGGTGCCGTTGCGCCGCCATCTGCTGATGGCTTCTTTGCTTACCGTTCTGGCGGTCGGTGCCTGGTTGTTTACTATCTCGCTGCTGTTGTCGCTGGTATCGATTGTGGTGATCATGAAGCTGTTTTATCAATACGAGCAACGATTCGGTATGCGCTCCACCAGCCTGCTGAATGTGATTGGCTCCAACACCATTGCTATCTACACCACCCATCGCATTCTGGTTGAAATATTCAGCTTAACTCTGCTTGCGCAAATGAACGCAGCACGCTGGTCGCCGCAAGTCGAACTGACACTCCTGCTGGTTTATCCCTTTGTCAGTTTGTTCATCTGTACTGTTGCGGGCTTGCTGGTAAGAAAACTTTCACAGCGTGCATTCAGCGATCTGTTGTTCTCCCCGCCTTCACTGCCCGCTGCCGTCAGTTACTCCCGCTAAGCCATCGCCCCAGCCGGGGCGATTCAATTTGCTAAACCATGTCGATTACGGATAATGAACAGCATTGCTTATCAGAGATATGCCCCCATATGTTGAGGCATATCCTAACGAGAATCTGACAACCGTTATGCCTGAACAATATCGTTATACGCTGCCCGTCAAAGCGGGTGAGCAGCGTCTGCTGGGCGAGTTAACCGGCGCAGCCTGTGCAACGCTGGTAGCGGAAATTGCCGAACGTCACGCCGGTCCGGTGGTACTCATTGCACCAGATATGCAAAATGCTCTGCGTTTGCATGATGAAATCAGCCAGTTCACCGATCAGATGGTGATGAATCTGGCGGACTGGGAAACTCTTCCCTACGACAGTTTTTCGCCTCATCAGGACATTATCTCCTCGCGCCTTTCCACCCTTTACCAGCTACCGACGATGCAGCGTGGCGTACTGATTGTTCCGGTGAATACGCTTATGCAGCGCGTTTGCCCACACAGTTTTCTCCACGGTCATGCGCTGGTGATGAAAAAAGGTCAGCGCCTGTCACGAGATGCATTACGAACCCAACTGGACAGCGCCGGTTATCGCCATGTTGACCAGGTGATGGAGCACGGCGAATACGCCACGCGCGGCGCGTTGCTGGATCTCTTCCCGATGGGGAGTGAGCTGCCTTATCGTCTTGATTTTTTTGATGATGAAATCGACAGCCTGCGGGTGTTTGACGTCGACAG
This sequence comes from Escherichia sp. KCJ4928, assembly GCF_004352695.1. Lineage (NCBI taxonomy): Bacteria > Pseudomonadati > Pseudomonadota > Gammaproteobacteria > Enterobacterales > Enterobacteriaceae > Escherichia > Escherichia sp. KCJ4928. The sequence goes on along the minus strand of NZ_SJWV01000063.1, from coordinate 2,965 downwards.
CCAGCGCACGCTGGAGGAAGTAGAAGCGATCAATCTGCTGCCCGCGCACGAATTTCCGACCGATAAAGCGGCAATTGAACTGTTCCGCAGCCAGTGGCGCGATACCTTCGAAGTGAAGCGCGATCCGGAACATATTTACCAGCAAGTGAGTAAAGGCACATTACCTGCCGGGATCGAGTACTGGCAGCCATTGTTCTTCAGCGAACCACTGCCGCCGCTGTTCAGTTATTTCCCTGCCAATACCTTGCTCGTGAATACTGGCGATCTGGAAACCAGTGCCGAACGTTTCCAGGCTGACACGCTGGCGCGTTTTGAGAATCGCGGCGTCGATCCGATGCGCCCGCTGTTGCCACCACAATCGCTCTGGCTGCGGGTGGACGAGCTCTTCTCAGAGCTGAAAAACTGGCCCCGGGTGCAGCTAAAAACTGAACATTTACCGACAAAAGCCGAGAATGCCAATTTAGGTTTCCAGAAACTGCCAGACCTGGCCGTTCAGGCACAACAAAAAGCGCCGCTGGATGCGCTGCGTAAGTTCCTCGAGACTTTCGACGGTCCGGTGGTGTTCTCGGTAGAAAGTGAAGGTCGCCGTGAAGCGCTGGGTGAACTGCTCGCACGAATTAAAATTGCTCCGCAACGCATTATGCGTCTTGATGAAGCCAGCGACCGTGGGCGTTATCTGATGATTGGCGCTGCCGAACATGGTTTTGTCGATAAGGTGCGTAATCTGGCGCTGATCTGCGAAAGCGATCTGCTCGGTGAACGTGTTGCCCGCCGTCGTCAGGATTCTCGCCGCACCATCAACCCCGATACACTGATCCGTAACCTTGCGGAGCTGCATATTGGTCAGCCGGTGGTCCATCTGGAGCACGGTGTCGGGCGCTATGCCGGAATGACCACGCTCGAAGCGGGCGGCATTACTGGCGAGTATTTGATGCTCACCTATGCCAACGACGCCAAACTGTATGTTCCGGTGTCGTCACTGCATCTGATTAGCCGTTACGCAGGTGGCGCGGAAGAAAACGCCCCGCTGCATAAACTTGGCGGCGATGCGTGGTCACGCGCGCGGCAGAAAGCGGCGGAAAAAGTGCGTGATGTGGCGGCGGAATTGCTGGATATCTACGCGCAACGCGCCGCCAAAGAGGGCTTCGCGTTTAAACACGATCGTGAGCAGTATCAGTTGTTCTGCGACAGCTTCCCGTTTGAAACCACGCCGGATCAGGCGCAGGCCATTAATGCGGTACTTAGCGACATGTGTCAGCCGCTGGCAATGGATCGTCTGGTGTGCGGCGATGTTGGCTTTGGTAAAACAGAAGTGGCGATGCGCGCCGCTTTCCTGGCAGTAGATAACCACAAGCAGGTGGCGGTGTTGGTGCCTACCACCCTTCTCGCGCAGCAGCATTACGACAACTTCCGCGACCGTTTCGCCAACTGGCCGGTACGTATCGAAATGATCTCCCGTTTCCGCAGCGCCAAAGAGCAGACGCAAATCCTTGCGGAAGTGGCGGAAGGGAAAATCGATATTCTGATCGGTACGCACAAACTGCTGCAAAGTGACGTCAAGTTTAAAGATTTAGGCCTGCTGATTGTCGATGAAGAACACCGCTTCGGGGTGCGTCATAAAGAGCGCATTAAAGCGATGCGCGCGAACGTGGATATTCTGACGCTTACTGCAACGCCGATCCCACGCACGCTGAATATGGCAATGAGCGGAATGCGTGACCTGTCGATTATCGCCACGCCGCCCGCCCGTCGTCTGGCAGTTAAAACCTTTGTCCGTGAGTATGACAGCCTGGTGGTCCGGGAGGCGATCCTGCGTGAAATTTTGCGCGGGGGGCAGGTTTATTATCTCTACAATGATGTGGAAAACATCCAGAAAGCTGCCGAACGGCTGGCAGAACTGGTGCCTGAAGCACGGATTGCCATCGGTCACGGGCAGATGCGCGAGCGCGAACTGGAACGGGTGATGAATGATTTCCATCATCAACGTTTCAACGTGCTGGTTTGTACCACCATTATCGAAACCGGGATCGACATCCCGACAGCCAACACCATTATCATTGAACGTGCGGATCACTTCGGTCTGGCGCAGCTGCACCAGTTACGCGGTCGCGTCGGACGTTCGCATCATCAGGCATATGCATGGTTGCTGACACCGCATCCAAAAGCGATGACTACCGATGCACAAAAACGTCTTGAAGCGATTGCCTCGCTGGAAGATCTCGGGGCAGGTTTTGCGCTGGCAACGCACGATCTGGAGATTCGCGGCGCGGGTGAACTGCTTGGCGAAGAACAAAGCGGCTCAATGGAAACCATCGGTTTCTCGCTGTATATGGAGTTGCTGGAAAACGCCGTCGATGCACTGAAAGCCGGACGCGAGCCGTCGCTGGAAGATCTCACCAGCCAGCAAACAGAAGTCGAGCTGCGGATGCCGTCGCTATTGCCAGATGATTTCATCCCTGACGTGAACACGCGTCTGTCGTTCTACAAACGTATTGCCAGCGCCAAAACGGAAAACGAACTGGAAGAGATCAAAGTCGAGCTTATCGATCGCTTCGGCCTGCTGCCGGATCCGGCGCGTACCCTGCTGGATGTTGCCCGTCTGCGCCAGCAAGCGCAGAAACTGGGGATCAGGAAGCTGGAAGGTAATGAGAAAGGCGGGGTGATCGAATTTGCCGAGAAGAATCACGTTAATCCGGCCTGGTTGATTGGTTTGCTGCAAAAACAGCCGCAGCATTACCGCCTTGATGGTCCGACGCGCCTGAAATTTATTCAGGATTTGAGTGAGCGGAAAACGCGTATCGAATGGGTACGCCAGTTTATGCGTGAACTGGAAGAGAACGCGATCGCTTAATGGTAAATCGGGGGCGTTTCTGCGCCCCCATCTGCAACATTTACAAATTCTTTGCACTTCCCTGCACTATCCGACACTGTCACCATCCATAATTCAGGCTTATCTGTTTATTAC
>NZ_SJWV01000639.1:0-391 GCF_004352695.1 Escherichia sp. KCJ4928 | reverse complement strand
ATCTCTCCTGTCAGATAATCTGCGAGTTTGTCCGGGTCACGGAAGACGGCAGGACGGATATTCCAGGGAGCCAGTAACGTTGTCATCGTTGTTACGCAGACATCATGTGCCTGCATGATGTGTTCTGTCCGGCAGAGAAGACGGCGAACGATGTTTTCAGCCGGGAGAAACATTTCAGTTAATGCATCTTCGACCAGGATACGCGTCAGGTCGGATACAGAAAGGGAGAGTTGCTCGCTCATTATTCCGAGTGCTTCTCTGACACCCTGCGGATAACGGATCTGCAGGGGAGTGGACTGCAACTGGCGGTTATTGAGCAGAGCTTCGCTAATCCGGGCCCTGTCAATGGAGAGCATCATGCGGGCAGCAATGCCTGTGCTGTTGGGTTTCA
>NZ_SJWV01000638.1:0-391 GCF_004352695.1 Escherichia sp. KCJ4928 | reverse complement strand
CAAACTTCGTCAGGGGTTTTGCCTTACCCTCACCCACCCAGCCGGCAGCACCGCCCGACACCTGGGCGTGCACACGGATATTGAACGGCACCTGACGAAGTGCAGGGATCCCGCCCTGACCAAATCGCCCGATAATGGTCTGAGGACGCAGGTAATCAATAAAGTCCTGTGCGTATTCCTGATATTCAGACAGGCTGCCTGCCCACTGCGGATCCGTGGTGGTCCCCGCGCCCACTGCCGATTTCAGGACATGATGCAGACGACTGTCATCCGGATACTGACGACGGGCCACTTCCAGGGCTTCAGAGCGGACACCTTTAGCCGCAGCCAGCGATTTGGCAAAACGTGCGAAACCAATCCCCTTATCCAGTTTCTGCTCCACACGGATCAC
>NZ_SJWV01000637.1:0-393 GCF_004352695.1 Escherichia sp. KCJ4928 | reverse complement strand
CCGATGTGGGTATTGCTCTGGCTACTGAACTGGAAACGGCCGGACAAAAGTGGTCTCTGGGCTTCACACCAAAATTCCAGCGTGTTGACCTGTTTAACTACAACGTGCTGGTTAAAAATTACGACAGTAGCGCTTTCAAAGGCGACCGTTACCACAACACCAGAAACGGCATTAACGCTGATATCGGGGCCAGCATGGACCTGGATGACAACTGGACACTGGGTCTGGTCGCACAAAACCTGCTCCCCCGCAGTATTGAGACAAAAGAAGTGAACGGTGTCACTGAAACTTTCAGGATCCGCCCGCAGGTGACTGCCGGTGTCTCCTGGCACAACGACATGTTCACTACAGCACTGGATGTTGACCTGACCCCGGCCAGTGGCTTCACATCAG
>NZ_SJWV01000636.1:0-393 GCF_004352695.1 Escherichia sp. KCJ4928 | reverse complement strand
CCGATGTGGGTATTGCTCTGGCTACTGAACTGGAAACGGCCGGACAAAAGTGGTCTCTGGGCTTCACACCAAAATTCCAGCGTGTTGACCTGTTTAACTACAACGTGCTGGTTAAAAATTACGACAGCAGCGCTTTCAAAGGCGACCGTTACCACAACACCAGAAACGGCATTAACGCTGATATCGGGGCCAGCATGGACCTGGATGACAACTGGACACTGGGTCTGGTCGCACAGAACCTGCTCCCCCGCAGTATTGAGACAAAGGAAGTGAACGGTGTCACTGAAACTTTCAGGATCCGCCCGCAGGTGACTGCCGGTGTCTCCTGGCACAACGACATGTTCACTACAGCACTGGATGTTGACCTGACCCCGGCCAGTGGCTTCACATCAG
>NZ_SJWV01000635.1:0-396 GCF_004352695.1 Escherichia sp. KCJ4928 | reverse complement strand
CTGATATGCACCTGTTATATGCCCCTTATCTTTTCTGGTAAATACAAATTTATATCTGTCATTAATCGCTTTTCTGTATTGAAGTCGTTTTGATGTAGTATCAAATGACTCCTCAACTCTGAGTTTCAGACCATAGCCTATCATCCTCTGGTCTGTAAAAGGGAATATATCGTTTTCCGTAAGACTCAGCGTCAGGCTCGTCCCATTATCAAGAATAGCCTCCTGAAGGGCTGACTTTCTTTCTTCACTTACTGTTTTTCTGTCATAGTGAAGGTTTTTTATAACATCTTTGGAAAAATAACACTGTGCTTCAGTTATAAGATAATGCATACTATTGGTATGCATTAATAAGACATCTTTCATATTTATGCCATGAAGGCGAGCTATCTGTAATAA
>NZ_SJWV01000634.1:0-398 GCF_004352695.1 Escherichia sp. KCJ4928 | reverse complement strand
GCCCTGAATGACACTAAAGCCGTTTTTGAGTGCCTTTTTGTGGTTGGTTACGGTGCCTTTCCAACCAAATTGTTCATTCAGCCGGTATGTTTTTGATCTGCCAACTTTAGGTCCCTCAAAGATCACCCCAACATCCAGTAGCGCGCGAACGGCGCGACTAACATTCGTTTTCTGCATCCCTAAAGTTTCAGCAATATCTGCTTGGGCGATCTGAATGAAGTTTTCGTAATCCAGATCTGCAAGCATCAGCATTAAGACCTTGAATTGCTCCCCGGTTAATTCCTTAGCCAAGATCCGTAATGCGTCTTGATTCATGGTGAAATGCCTCTGAAATGCTGATTTTTGTTTAGGGCGGATAACGGCAACGAAGCCGCCGATAATCTCACCCTGGTCATTTA
>NZ_SJWV01000633.1:0-399 GCF_004352695.1 Escherichia sp. KCJ4928 | reverse complement strand
TGGCGATAGAGTAGTAATTCAACCGGGATTATGGGCTTTAGCATTGAAAATTGATAACAATGAACCGATCCTGAATATAGGAAATAACGTTTATATTGGTCGCTTCTTACATATTGTAAGTGTGCGCCGTGTAGTTATCGAAAAGGATGTTCTCATCGCCGATAAGGTATATATATCAGACAACCTTCATGAGTATAAAGATATTCATATTCCAGTAAGCCAGCAGCCTGTTGTATTCAAAGGTGATGTGGTTATTAAGGAAGGCGTCTGGATAGGGGAAAATGTTTCCATCATTGGTGCTTGCATTGGCAGAAATAGTGTGGTAGCGGCAAACTCTGTAGTGACGAAGGATATACCTGATTATTCTGTTTGTGCAGGTGTACCTGCAAAAGTTATCAA
>NZ_SJWV01000632.1:0-399 GCF_004352695.1 Escherichia sp. KCJ4928 | reverse complement strand
CGATACCGCACTGATAAGCAGTGCCCTGCGGATGGCCTATGAGACGCGTGGCCAACCCCGGGATGTCGTGTTCCATAGCGACCAGGGAAGCCAGTATACAGGCCTTAAATATCAACAACTTCTCTGGCGTTGCAGAATAAATCAAAGCGTCAGTCGGCGGGGAAACTGCTGGGATAACAGCCCCATGGAACGCTTCTTCCGCAGTCTGAAAACAGAATGGGTGCCAACGAATGGTTACGCAGGCAAGGACGAGGCCCGGCAGCAAATTAATGATTACATATTGAACTACTACAACAGCGTCAGACCTCACCATTATAACGGTGGGCTGACGCCGGAAGAGTCAGAGAACAGATACCATTTTTACTGTAAAACCGTGGCCAATATTACTTGACCACTACA
>NZ_SJWV01000631.1:0-405 GCF_004352695.1 Escherichia sp. KCJ4928 | reverse complement strand
AATCCTGCCGCACCATAGCCTGCTTTGCCGTCACAGACGGCAAAGCCGTTTGAGCCACTACCCCAGTTCGCATAAACCGGTTTTCTGGAGTCTTCTTCTGCGTCATAACAGGCCGAATAATCAAAAAACAGTGCATCGCTGATATTATTCTTCCTGACACCGGATTGTTGCTGCGTGCACTGGCCCAGGCTGCTCAGCGGGGTGAACGTGTCCCCACACCAGGCGAGCCACCCGCAAACATTGATGAACGGGTCATGATTTGTCCGTTAACAAACAGTCAGTTCATGACAAAAGCGAACAGTATTTTCATATCCTCCTCCTGAACAAATAATTTTTGTTCAAAATTAACGCTATGAGACCCTTTATGAAACACTTATCCCCCCGTGCAGCCACTGCGGATAATAA
>NZ_SJWV01000630.1:0-406 GCF_004352695.1 Escherichia sp. KCJ4928 | reverse complement strand
AGATTTTCGTCATCTTCATCAAGCCAGCAGGGGTAATCGCTTTCCTTCACGACCAGACGAAAGCGGCGCGTCTGGCGGGTCAGCAACGTCTGACCGGTGGTGGTCAGCGCCGCCCGGATACGCCGCGTATCTTCTGCCACCTGGTAACAGATGCTTCGTACTGCATTGCGCACCGCATCAAGAACTGCCCTGATTTCTTCCTCCGTCAGCCATTCGCCGGCATACGGGAAAGACACCTGCGTTCCGTCTGCCGGAAGTACCGGCAGCGCCTGCCACTGGCTGCCGGACAGTACAAGTTCCGCCACGGTTCCGGTCAGTTTTTGCATGGCAGACGCCAGGACCGGCGGCAGCACGCCATCATGGCGGCTGATAAGTAACGTCGCCAGCCGGGATACATCCAGTCGCA
>NZ_SJWV01000062.1:0-22374 GCF_004352695.1 Escherichia sp. KCJ4928 | reverse complement strand
CCATAAGCCTTTCCTCTGTTAAACCGCCTTCTGTTTTCCGATCCGTGCTTTTTTTGCAGCTAATTCCATTTTTCTGCAAAATTCAATAATTATTCATGAACATCATCAATGAAATTGTCATAAACTATTACCTGTAATTTTGGTTTCCCCGGCCAAAAATGGACAATAACCACCAGGAAAAGGAGACGGAATGCATCACGCCACCCCGCTTATCACCACCATTGTTGGCGGCCTTGTGCTCGCCTTTATCCTCGGCATGCTGGCCAATAAACTACGTATTTCTCCTCTGGTGGGATATCTGTTAGCGGGTGTGCTGGCAGGACCATTCACTCCGGGCTTTGTTGCCGATACCAAGCTTGCGCCGGAACTGGCTGAACTGGGCGTTATTTTGCTGATGTTCGGCGTCGGTTTGCATTTTTCGCTGAAGGATTTGATGGCGGTAAAGGCCATCGCCATTCCCGGTGCGATCGCCCAGATAGCCGTGGCGACGCTGCTGGGTATGGCGCTCTCTGCCGTGCTGGGCTGGTCGTTAATGACCGGTATCGTGTTCGGTTTATGTCTTTCCACCGCCAGTACCGTGGTGTTACTGCGCGCACTTGAAGAACGGCAATTAATTGACAGTCAGCGTGGGCAAATCGCCATCGGTTGGTTGATTGTGGAAGACCTGGTAATGGTTCTGACGCTGGTGTTGCTGCCCGCAGTGGCAGGAATGATGGAACAGGGCGATGTGGGCTTTGCCACTCTTGCAGTCGATATGGGGATCACCATCGGCAAAGTGATCGCATTTATCGCCATTATGATGCTGGTAGGTCGCCGTCTGGTGCCGTGGATTATGGCACGCAGCGCGGCAACCGGTTCTCGCGAGCTGTTTACCCTGTCGGTGCTGGCGCTGGCGTTAGGGATTGCCTTTGGTGCGGTAGAGCTGTTTGATGTCTCCTTTGCACTCGGTGCGTTCTTTGCCGGGATGGTACTGAACGAGTCTGAACTGAGTCACCGTGCCGCCCACGATACGCTGCCATTGCGCGACGCGTTTGCGGTGCTGTTTTTTGTCTCCGTCGGGATGTTGTTTGATCCGTTAATTCTGATTCAGCAACCGCTGGCAGTGCTGGCGACGCTGGCGATTATTCTGTTTGGTAAGTCGTTAGCCGCATTTTTCCTGGTGCGACTGTTTGGTCACTCCCAACGTACGGCATTAACCATCGCCGCCAGCCTGGCGCAGATTGGTGAGTTCGCGTTTATCCTGGCGGGACTGGGAATGGCATTGAATTTACTGCCGCAGGCCGGACAAAACCTGGTACTGGCAGGGGCGATCCTGTCGATTATGCTCAACCCGGTACTGTTCGCACTACTGGAGAAATATCTGGCGAAGACCGAAACGCTGGAAGAGCAGACGCTGGAAGAGGCAATCGAAGAAGAGAAACAGATCCCAGTGGATATTTGCAACCATGCGCTATTGGTGGGTTACGGTCGTGTAGGCAGCCTGCTGGGGGAGAAATTGCTCGCCTCTGATATTCCGCTGGTGGTGATTGAGACGTCACGAACCCGTGTTGATGAGCTGCGAGAGCGTGGGGTCCGCGCTGTATTGGGCAATGCAGCGAACGAAGAAATTATGCAACTGGCGCATCTGGAATGTGCAAAATGGCTGATCCTGACGATCCCCAACGGTTATGAAGCGGGTGAGATTGTGGCGTCTGCCCGCGCGAAAAACCCGGATATTGAGATTATCGCCCGCGCCCATTATGACGATGAAGTGACGTATATCACCGAACGTGGCGCGAATCAGGTAGTGATGGGTGAACGTGAAATTGCCCGTACTATGCTGGAACTGCTGGAAACGCCACCGGCGGGTGAAGTGGTGACGGGGTAAACGGTGGTTGCCGGATGTAAAATATGAAAAATATGTAGGCATGATAAGACGCGCCAGCGTCGCATCGGGCATCGAGAGCCAAATGCCAGATGCGGCGTGAACGCCTTATCTGGCCTACGAACCGACGATAACTTAACGATCCCAGTAAGACTCTTCCAGGCTGTCTTCACGCTCCGGCAAGCCGCGCGTTAAACGAGGTGAATGCTGGTTCAGTACCTGATAGCTCACACGGTTAGCATATTTACACACCTGCGCTAACGATGAATAAGTTAACCAGGTGAATTTATGTTTGCTGGAGTTTGGTACGTTGCTACGATGGTAGCTGTTGGCGGTAATGTCATGCAGCAACGCTGCCAATGCGCCATCCCCCGCTCCATTAGTGTTCATGATTTTTTCCGGCCCGCCCATGTACGGCGCAATGTGCGAATATACACGCAGCGGATTCTGGCAATCCTTGTGGCGCATGGCGCGGCTAAACTCATACTGGTTGAATTCCGCTATAGCGCCCGGCAGCAGCGGATGCTGGGTTTTACGTTTCGCTTCGTCTTCGGTAAAGCCCGCCATATACAAGCCGATTGGCCCGGCGGTGCACAGCACCAGATCTACCCAGTCCAGCGCCTTGTCAGATGCCAACAACGGATCGCTTTCTCCGGTCAACGCTTCGGCTTCATCTTCGTTCATCGCAAGGATAGAAACGTGGTCTTTGAGGAATTGCTGCCACCACTGCGGATTCTCGGCAATGACAAACTTGGTGCCCAGCGTCAGCACCACCGGTACGTTATATTTCTTCGCGTACTCAATGGCTTTCATGGTTGCTTCCGGCATGGGTTCACCCGGTTTGCAACGCACCAGATAAGAGGTGAGAACCAGTGCCGAGGCTCCGGCAATCACATCTTCCGGAATGCTTTCAGCCCGCAGCTGGTTCATGTGGCCTGGACTGATAGCAAAGGTACGTTCCCCGGACTCGCCAATCAGCGTAAAGCAACGACCAATCGGGCCATCCACGCCTTGTAGATAGTTAAGATCGGTACGGCTGGAAGTGTTACACAGGTAACGATAGGCATAACTGCCAATTTCAATATTGCTGCACATGACGCCCAGCAGCACCGAACGGTCGTCCGCGAGCACCGAGTAGTTGTGCATGGTGTTACCAATGGTGCCACCCGCAAACTGATGGGTAATCAGGTTTTTCTGTTTTAGCTCCTGATAAAGCGCTTCGGCTACGTCATCCTCAATCACCAGTGAATGCCCGGCGCTTAATCCATAACGCTCAATGAATTCATCATCCACTTTCGCTTCAATATCGACCAGCGTCTGGTCAATACCTACGACCCAGGCGGCGCTGGTTTCGTTTTCTGGCTGGAATTGCTGAAGCAGCGGATCGCGTGCATTTACAGGGAAGTAATGTTTGGATTTACGTTTACCGGGAAATTTCATGGTTGTTTTTACGGGTGGTTAACTGAGCGGCGAATGTTAACACAATCTGACGGGAGCGCGCGAGACGCAGCCAGTTTCAATATCAGCAGGCGGGATCGCATTTTCATGGCAGTGGTTCCTTACAATGACGTAATTTGAAAGGAGTTTTTGTATGAAGCCGGAAAACAAACTACCTGTTCTGGACCTTATTTCTGCTGAAATGAAGACCGTTGTGAATACTCTTCAGCCGGATTTACCGTCCTGGCCCGCAACGGGAACGATTGCTGAGCAACGACAGTATTACACGCTTGAGCGCCGATTCTGGAATGCGGGCGCTCCAGAAATGGCAACCAGAGCTTACATGGTTCCAACAAAATATGGGCAGGTGGAAACACGTCTCTTTTGTCCGCAGCCAGATAGCCCGGCGACGCTATTTTATTTGCATGGAGGCGGTTTTATTCTCGGCAATCTCGATACCCACGATCGCATCATGCGCCTGCTGGCAAGCTACAGCCAATGTACGGTGATTGGCATTGATTACACCCTTTCACCTGAAGCGCGTTTTCCGCAAGCGATAGAGGAAATTGTGGCTGCTTGTTGTTATTTCCACCAGCAGGCGGAGGATTATCAAATCAATATGTCCCGCATTGGCTTTGCCGGTGATTCCGCAGGTGCCATGCTGGCGCTCGCCAGTGCGTTGTGGTTGCGTGATAAACAGATCGATTGCGGTAAAATTGCGGGTGTTTTGCTGTGGTATGGGCTTTACGGATTACGGGATTCCGTGACTCGTCGTCTGTTGGGCGGTGTCTGGGATGGCTTAACGCAACAGGATTTGCAGATGTATGAAGAGGCGTATTTAAGCAACGACGCGGACCGCGAGTCACCGTATTACTGTCTGTTTAATAATGATCTCACTCGCGAAGTTCCGCCCTGTTTTATTGCCGGGGCGGAGTTCGATCCGCTGCTGGATGACAGCCGTCTGCTTTACCAGACGTTAGCGGCGCATCAGCAGCCCTGTGAGTTCAAACTCTACCCAGGTACGCTGCATGCCTTTTTGCATTATTCACGGATGATGAAAACCGCCGACGAGGCTCTTCGCGACGGCGCTCAGTTCTTTACCGCTCAGCTTTAGCGATACGCGGCAACAAGATTGGCCATCATTTCGATATGTTCCGGCGTGGCATTAAGCGCCGGAATATATTCATATTTTTTCCCGCCGGCACCGAGGAAGACCTCACGGTTTTGCTCGGCAATCTCTTCCAGCGTCTCCAGACAATCCGCAGCAAAGCCCGGGCACATCACCTGAATATGACCTACGCCTTTTTCTCCGAGCATTTTCAGCGTTTCGTCGGTATAAGGCATCAGCCAGGGTTCCCGGCCAAAGCGCGACTGAAAGGTCATCATCACTTTTTCCGGTGCCATCCCCAGTGCGGAAGCCAGTTCGCGAGTCGTTGTGCGGCAACGTTGCGGGTAATCATCGCCTTCATCTGCATAACGCTGAGGAATGCCATGATAAGAGAGCAGCAGCAGATCCGGTTCGCCATGTTTGGCAAAAGAAGCGCGTACGCTGTTCGCCAGTGCATTAATGTAATCGTGGTTATCGGCGTAATCACGAATAAACGATATCCCCGGAATGCTACGTTTGCGCGCCAGAATGCGTGCCAGTTCATCCCATACCGCACCGACCGTAGAACAGGAGAATTGCGGATAAAGCGGCAGCACCACAATATGATCTACATGCTCTGCCAGGAGTTCATTTACGGCGCTTTCCAGTGATGGCGAGCCGTAGCTCATTCCCAGCGCTACGGGCGTCTCCGGTAAACGTTGTGCCAGCGCCTGCTGTTGCTGGCGGCTGTAAACCATCAGCGGCGAGCCACCTTCCATCCAGACAGAGGCATACAGCTTCGCCACACGCGGCGAGCGCAGCGGCAAAATCACGCCGCGCAGCAATGGCCACCATAACAACCGTGAGGTATCAACCACGCGTCTGTCGCTTAAAAATTGTTTCAGATAGCGTTTTACCGCTTCAGGTGTGGGGGCATCGGGCGTACCCAGGTTTGCCAGCAGGATACCGGTTTTAGTCTGACGCATTACCGCCTCTTATCGATTCAACTTGTTGATAATTGTAGCGGAAAAGTGAAGAAGAAGAACTAATTGCTGTAAGAGGTCAAATCAGAAAAAGGAATAGCGCAGATTGAGGTTTTTGTAAAAGGCCGAATGAATATCCGGCCTGAGATTGCTGATAAGTTTGCTTGTGCGGGCCTGTTCCCCTCACCCTAACCCTCTCCCCGAGGGGGCGAGGGGACTGTCCGTGCGCGCTTTCGAATTAGCCGAGGATTTTTTCCAGATCAGCGCGAACTTCAGCAACCGGCTTGGTGCCGTCAACTTTCGCGTATTTGGTGTTACCCGCTTCCGCTTCTTTGGAGTAGTAGCCGATCAGCGGTGCAGTCATCTGATGGTATTCAACCAGACGTTTACGCACGGTTTCTTCCTGATCGTCTTTACGGGTAGTCAGTTCTTCACCGGTAACGTCGTCTTTGCCTTCTACTTTCGGCGGATTGAATTTAACGTGATAAACACGACCAGACGGCGCATGAACGCGGCGGCCTACGATACGATCAACAATCAGTTCGTCCGGTACGTCGAATTCCAGAACGTAATCAACATTGATGCCCGCTTCTTTCATCGCGTCTGCCTGCGGAATGGTACGCGGGAAGCCGTCCAACAGGAAACCATTACGGCAGTCTTCCTGAGCAATGCGCTCTTTAACCAGCGCGATCACCAGTTCGTCGGTGACCAGTTTGCCAGCATCCATAATGTCTTTTGCTTGTTTACCCAGCTCGGAGCCAGATTTGACCGCAGCACGCAGCATATCGCCAGTGGAGATTTGCGGAATACCATATTTCTCCATGATGAACTGAGCCTGAGTCCCTTTCCCCGCGCCCGGAGCGCCAAGCAGAATGATACGCATTGCGAAAATCCCCTTAAAATGTGTCGAATTTTTTGAAAAAGCGATAAACGATACCACCAACAGGCGATTGCCTCAAGAAAGGCACCTGAGGCTGAAACGGTTAATGGCGAGATAATTTGCGGAAAGTGCAGATGATGAAAAGAAAAATGCCGGATGACACAAAGGTCATCCGGCATGACATCAGGAAACCAGCAGCTGGTTCATACGACGAATAAACAGGTTCGGATCTTCCAGCGTGCCGCGTTCTGCCAGCAGCGCCTGATCCAGCAGCAGTTCTACCCACTCGCTGAACTTCGCTTCATCTTCAGTATCTGCCGCACGTTTCACCAGTACGTGATCCGGGTTCAGTTCGAAGATGTATTTCACTTCTGGCACTTTCTGGCCCGCCGCAGCGAACAGTTTCGCCATCTGAGTGCTCATTTCGTCCGCGTCGGTCGAAACGATCGCTGGCGTATCGGTCAGACGGTGAGTCAGACGGACATCTTTCACGCGCTCGCCGAGCAGGGCTTTCACACGGTCGATGAACGGAGTCAGTGCTTTCTCCGCTTCTTTCGCGCTCTCATCAACTTCGTCAGCCAGTTTTTCCAGCGACTCGTCAACTTTAGACACCGACTGGAACGGTTTACCGTCGAACTCAGTCAGATAGTTCATCATCCACTCATCGATGCGGTCGGAAAGCAGCAGAACTTCGATGCCTTTCTTACGCAGCAGTTCCAGGTGTGGGCTGCTCTTCGCTGCCGCATAGCTGTCTGCAGTGATGTAGTAGATTTTCTCCTGCCCTTCTTTCATGCGGGAAACGTAGTCTTCCAGAGACACGGTCTGCGCAGAAGAATCGGTATAAGTAGAAGCAAAACGCAGCAGTTTGGCGATCGCTTCCTGGTTAGCGAAATCTTCCGCCGGACCTTCTTTCAGTACCAGGCCAAACTGTTGCCAGAAGGTCTGGTATTTTTCCGCGTCGTCTTTCGCCAGTTTTTCCAGCATTTGCAGCACACGCTTGGTCAGCGCATTGCGCAGGTTACGCGTTACCGTGCTGTCCTGGAGGATTTCACGGGAAACGTTCAGCGGCAGATCGCTGGAGTCAATCAGACCACGCACGAAGCGCAGATAGTTCGGCATGAACTGTTCTGCGTCGTCCATGATGAACACACGCTGGACGTACAGTTTCAGGCCGTGTTTATGATCGCGGTTCCACATATCCCACGGAGCCTGGGACGGGATGTACAGCAGGCTGGTGTACTCCTGCTTACCTTCAACGCGGTTGTGGCTCCAGGTCAGCGGATCATTAAAGTCGTGGGCGATGTGTTTGTAGAACTCTTTGTACTCTTCATCGGTGATTTCCGACTTGTTACGAGTCCACAGCGCCTGCGCTTTGTTGATTTTCTCCCAGGAGATAACGGTTTCGCCGTCTTTCTCTTCGCGTTTTTCGATCTCTACCGGCAGCGCGATATGGTCGGAGTATTTGCTGATGATGGAACGCACGCGCCAGTCATCGAGGAACTCGTCTTCGCCTTCACGCAGATGCAGGGTGATTTCAGTACCACGATCTTCTTTGGTGATGTCGGCAACGGTATATTCACCTTCGCCAGCCGATTCCCAGAAGACGCCGTTTTCTGGTTTTTCGCCTGCCGCGCGAGTACGCACGGTCACTTTGTCGGCCACGATAAACGCAGAGTAGAAACCAACACCAAACTGACCGATCAGCTGGCTGTCTTTCGCCTGGTCAGAACCCAGGGATTCGAGGAATGATTTGGTACCGGATTTAGCGATAGTCCCCAGATGGTCAATCACTTCGTCGCGGGTCATCCCCACGCCGTTATCGGAGATGGTCAGCGTGCGCTTGTCTTTATCGAAAGAGACACGAACGCGCAGTTCGCCATCACCTTCGTACAGGTCCGGGTTAGATAGCGCACGGAAACGCAGCTTGTCCGCCGCATCGGAGGCGTTAGAGATAAGCTCACGCAGGAAGATTTCTTTATTGGAATAGAGAGAATGGATCATCAGGTGCAGAAGCTGTTTCACTTCTGACTGAAAACCACGAGTTTCTTGTCCTTTCATGTAGGTCTACCTCAATAATGCCATTTTAAGGTTAAAAACAGGATGAGGGAGAGATGGGGACAAGGGAGAATAATTTCAAGCGAGAGCAGGTGATCCTGCTCTCGTTTGCTTAAAAACGAATCTTATGACGCCCGGCAAGGGAGTGTGACAGCGTGGTGCCATCGACCATTTCCAGTTCGCCGCCAACCGGTACGCCATGAGCGATTCGGCTGGCTTCCACGTCATATTGCGCGCAAAGCTCGGCAATGTAGTTAGCGGTAGCTTCACCTTCAACCGTGGGATTGGTGGCGAGGATCACTTCAGTGATTTTTTCCTCTGCCAGACGCTGTTCCAGACGATCAAGCCCGATATCATCCGGACCGATGCCGTCCAGCGGTGACAGATGCCCCATCAACACAAAATAACGGCCTGAAAACTGCCCCGTCTGCTCAATGGCGTAGATGTCCGCCGGACTCTCCACCACACAGATTTGACCGTTTTCCTGACGACGCGGATTCGAACAGATGTTACAGACTTCCTGTTCGGTGAAAGTGCGGCAATCGGCGCAGTGGCCGATTTCCGACATCGCCCGGGTGAGCGCCTGCGCCAGACGCATCCCGCCGCTACGATCGCGCTGAAGCAGCGTGAACGCCATACGCTGCGCCGACTTCGGGCCAACGCCCGGCAGACAGCGCAGTGCTTCCATAAGCTGTGTTAACAGCGGGCTGGTTTGCATCAGAACGGCATCTTAAAGCCAGGCGGCAGCTGCATTCCGGAGGATACAGAGGCCATTTTTTCTTTCTGCGTTTCTTCAATACGACGTGCTGCGTCGTTGAATGCTGCAGCCACCAGGTCTTCCAGCATCTCTTTGTCGTCTTCCAGCAGGCTCGGGTCGATCTCTACGCGACGGCAGTTGTGTGCACCGTTGATGGTCACTTTTACCAGACCTGCGCCAGATTCGCCGGTGACTTCCAGCTGCGCGATCTCTTCCTGCATTTTCTGCATTTTTTCTTGCATCTGCTGGGCTTGCTTCATCAGGTTACCCAGACCGCCTTTACCAAACATAGGTTTCTCTCTCAATCACGTTAAGGATGACGAACGTAAGCTGTGCTTACGATCAAATGGGGCGGATACTTTCTTCATCCAGCTCCGCATCGAAGAACCGACGCAGGGTCTGAATATTATTATCCGCAATAATGGACTCGCGCGCCTGCGCAAGTTTTTCTTCGTATATCGCCTGACGCCACTCCAGCGGCGTACGCACCGCGGGATTATCATCTTCAACGATAGTCAGTTCAACCGTTGAACCTTTTAACGTGCTCAACGCTTCAGCCAGTTTTTGCTGTGCACCGCGGTTGTTCAAATGCCGCTGAGAGGAGCGCAAATGCAGACATACTGCGTTGTCGCTCTCCTCTTTCCAGGCATTTAAGGCCACCTGTTCGACCAGTTTTGGTAGCGAAAGTTGACTCACCTGTGCCGCCCACGCGTCGCGCTCAATGGCTTCTGCCGCCAGCTTCGCCGCCAGTTCCGGCGTTTTTTCATGTTCCAGCGCTTTTTTCAGCGCCTTCGGCGTGGCGACCACTTCTTTTTGCTGCATCACTGGAGTGGTAGCCTTCCAGCGATACGCTTCTTTTTTGGCTGGCGCTTTTTCCAGCGCCGATGGCACCGGACGCGCCTGAACGCGATCGGTGACCGAAGCCAGTCTTTCCAGCGCAGCGTTATTCACCGGCCGCGCGCGGGTAGCGGCTGCCGGTTCACTCTTTTTTGCTTTGGTTGCTCCCTGCACGCGCTGCAACTGCTGGCGCGCCGCCAGCACCTGGCTGGTGGTTTCCGGGAGCGGTACAGTCGGTGCCTGCTGCGGCGCTGATTGCGGTTGCGGCGGCACCTGGGTTGGCGTCATTACTGCCGTTGGCGCGACGGGCGCAAAGGACTGGCGTGGCACTTCTGGCTCAGGCAGAGGCATACGTGGATGGAACGCCAGCGCGCGCAGCAGCGTCATCTCAACGCCCATGCGGCGGTCCGGCGCATACGGTAATTCTTTGCGACCAATCAACAGCGTCTGATAGTAAAGCTGAATATCCGTCGGCGGTATGGTGCGCGCCAGTTCACGCATCCGCAGCTCAATGGCGGCCATGTCGTTGCCAAGTGCAGCAGGCGAAAGTTGTACCATCGCAATACGATGCAACAGGCCGAGCATTTCCACCAGCAACGCTTCCCACTCGATACCACGGGCAGCGGCTTCATTAATCAGCGCCATTACGCGCTCGCCGTTGGCCTCGACCATCGCTTCAACCAGCGACAGCGCCTGATCGTCGTCAAGCGTACCCAGCATCGCACTGACTGCCTGGGTTGAAACCTGGCCGTCACCGCTGGCAATCGCCTGGTCGGTCAGACTTAAGGCATCTCGCAGGCTGCCTTCAGCGGCGCGCGCCAGCAATTGCAACGCCCGCGGCTCGTGAGCGATATGTTCTTCGTTGAGGATGTGCTCAAGTTGATGGCGAATTTGCTCGACATCCAGCGCCTTGAGATGAAATTGCAAACAGCGCGACAAAATCGTCACCGGCAATTTCTGTGGATCGGTCGTCGCCAGCAGAAACTTAACGTGCTCCGGCGGCTCTTCAAGGGTTTTTAACAGTGCGTTAAAGCTGTGGCGCGACAGCATATGCACTTCGTCGATCAGATAAACTTTGAAACGACCACGCGCCGGAGCGTACTGGACGTTATCCAGCAGGTCGCGGGTATCTTCAACTTTGGTGCGCGAGGCGGCGTCGATTTCAATCAGATCGACAAAGCGCCCCTGCTCGATTTCACGACAGTTATCGCACACGCCGCACGGCGTCGCGGTAATGCCGGTTTCGCAGTTTAGCCCCTTCGCCAGCAGTCGGGCGATAGAGGTTTTTCCGACGCCACGGGTACCGGAAAAAAGATAAGCATGATGAATACGCCCTAACGACAAGCCGTTCGCCAGTGCGGTCAGCACATGTTCCTGGCCGACGACGTCAGCAAAGGTTTGTGGGCGCCATTTTCGGGCTAAGACCTGATAACTCATTGGCAGGCTCTGAAACGCTGGAAGGTGGATTCACGAAGGGGTAATGCTAACACAGCCCCGTCAGAACGGCGAGGCTGAATGCACATCTTGTGCTATCCGTAGCGTGGGCAGCACAAGACTGGCGATAATTAATGGCCCGGGAACGGGACAAGGCTGTAGCTGGTAATGCCCTGTTTTTCGAGACGCTGTTCGCCGCCGAGATCGAACAGGTTGATAATGAACGCAGCGTCAGCCACTTCACCACCCAGACGACGGATCAGTTTAACGGTCGCTTCGATAGTGCCGCCGGTTGCCAGCAGATCGTCCACCACCAGAACTTTGTCGCCCGGTTTGATGGCATCAACGTGGATCTCCAGCTGATCGGTGCCGTATTCCAGGTCGTAAGTTTCACTGATGGTTTCACGCGGCAGTTTGCCCGGTTTACGGACCGGTACAAAGCCAACGCCCAGACCCAGAGCTACCGGAGCGCCAAACAAGAAGCCACGCGCTTCGGTGCCGACAACTTTGGTAATGCCCGCATTTTTGTAACGCTCAACCAGCAAGTCGATGCTGAGAGCGTAAGCTTTCGGGTCTTCCAGTAAGCTGGTGACATCGCGGAAAAGAATGCCGGGTTTTGGGTAGTCCTGAATGCTTTTGATGCTATTTTTGAGATACTCAAGCTGCTGTGCAGTCGCGGTCATAAGTGTATGCCTGCTTGTTACGGTGGTACTCACGGCGCGTTTTAAACGTATCAAAAGTAACAGTTGTTTAACCTTTGACCGCCTGCGCCTGTGCTCGAAAACGCCAGAATGTACTGGCTGTACGCAATAATTGCAACTGCGATTGTTGTGCTTCAGTGCTTTTCTTGCTTTTCATCAATCACCGGAATTCGCCACATATAGAAAAGCAAACAGGCGAGAATTACCAGCAACATGATGCGCACCCATGGCATCTGGACGAACCACAGAGAAATGGCAAACGTGAGCAAAATAAGCAAAATCGCCCGCGGTTTGACGCCGCGCGGCATCGCATGATGTTTCTGCCAGAAACGTAGATAGCTGCCAAACCATGAGCGGTACAGCAACCAGGCGTGAAAGCGCGGGGAAGAACGGGCAAAGCACCAGGCCGCCAGCAGGATAAACGGCGTCGTCGGTAATACCGGTAATACCACGCCCAGCGTACCCAGCACTACCGCCAGCCAGCCAATGATGATTAAAATGATTCGTTGCATATTGAGTGTTGTCAGCTTACAGAGTGGCTACTTTAGCATAACAATTATCATTTTCATTGAGGTCTTATCGTGAAAACCGCCCTGCTGCTGGAAAAACTGGAAGGACAGCTCGCTACGCTGCGTCAGCGTTGTGCCCCGGTAGCGCAATTTGCCACGCTAAGTGCCCGTTTTGACAGACACCTTTTTCAAACCCGTGCGACAACACTGCAGGCTTGTCTCGATGAGGCGGGCGATAATCTGGCTGCGCTTCGTCATGCAGTTGAGCAGCAACAGCTGCCGCAAGTGGCCTGGCTGGCGGAACATCTGGCGGCACAACTGGAAGCCATCGCGCGTGAAGCCTCCGCCTGGTCATTGCGCGAGTGGGACAGTGCGCCACCGAAAATTGCCCGCTGGCAGCGTAAACGTATTCAGCATCAGGATTTTGAGCGGCGGCTACGTGAGATGGTTGCCGAACGCAGAGCCCGCCTGGCGCGGGTGACCGATCTCGTGGAACAGCAAACGCTGCATCGTGAAGTGGAAGCCTATGAAGCGCGCCTGGCACGCTGCCGCCATGCGCTGGAAAAAATCGAAAACAGGCTAGCGCGCTTAACCCGCTAGCAATGGAGAGAGTATGTCACTGGAAAATGCCCCTGACGATGTCAAACTGGCTGTCGATTTGATTGTGCTGCTGGAAGAAAATCAGATCCCAGCCCGCACCGTGCTGCGCGCGCTGGATATTGTAAAACGCGATTATGAAAAGAAATTAACGCGCGATGATGAGGCGGAAAAGTGAGAAATAAATGGGGCCGCTAAATGTCCCCTAAGATTGTGGGCAAACGCAAAACTGCCTGATGCGCTACGCTTATCAGGCCTACACCGCTCCTGCAATACATTGAATTCTTGCGGTTTCGTAGGCCGGATAAGGCGGTCACGCCGCATCCGGCATGAACAACGCGCACTTTGTCAGTAATCTCGGGGCAACTAAATGTCGCCCCCTTTGGTTATTACCCTACCGCTGGCGTCGGGTCATCGCCTTTGTAGTCGCGTTTGACTTCCGTCACCTCATCGCCCTTCTCGTTGTGCAGATGCACTTCAAGCTGGTTAAAGGCAATGTTGATGTCGTTTTCACGGCACAGCTGATCGATAGTACGGTTCAGCTCATCGACAGTACGACTACGGTCACGCAGTTCACGCACATACAGACGCAGCTCATGATCCAACGTGCTGGCACCAAATGCCGTAAAGAAGACTTCCGGCATTGGTTCGTGCATCACCCTTGGGTGCTCAGTCGCCGCCTTCAGTAACACTTTACGCACTTTTTCCAGATCGGAGCCATAGGCCACGCCGAGACGGATCACCAGACGCGTAGTAGTGTCAGTCAACGACCAGTTGATCAGACGCTCGGTAACAAACGCTTTGTTCGGGATGATCACTTCTTTGCGATCGAAATCGGTAATCGTTGTCGCACGAATACGGATCTTACTTACCGTCCCCGAGAAGCTACCAATGGTTACCGTATCACCAATACGCACCGGACGTTCGAACAGGATGATCAAACCAGAGACAAAGTTACCGAAGATCTCCTGTAAGCCAAAACCAAGACCTACGGATAATGCTGCCGCCAGCCACTGGAGTTTATCCCACGAGACGCCCAGCGATCCGAACACCGTCATCGCACCAACGGCAATAATGATGTAGTTAAGGATGGTAGTAATGGCATACGACGCGCCCTGACGCATATTCAGTCGCGAGAGCACCAGCACTTCCAGTAAACCAGGCAGGTTGCGAATCAACGCCCAGGCCACCATTGAGGCGATAATCGCAAACAACAGACTGCCCATGGTGACGTTTTTCACCACCGCAGCGCCAGCTTCAGTGCCGTTGTAATGCCAGAGCGTGATGCTGTCGAGATAGCTGAACACGGTGATCAAATCGGACCAAATTGCCCAGAACATGACACCGAACAGCGCAAACATCAGCAACATGGTAATACGCAGCGTCTGCTGGTTAACCTGTTCCAGTGCAATGGTGGGTTCTTCCGGCGGTTCGGCACCTTCTGCGCCCTCTTTCACCAGATTCTGCCGACGCGCCAGCGCACGACGCCAGGCGATACGCCGCGCCGCTACGCTTAAGCCGCGCAATACCGTCTGGTAGAGCAAGTTCCAGATGATCACCAGATAAACGGTTTCAATCCAACGCCCGGAGAGGCGCAGCGTGGTGTAGAAATAACCCGTGGCAGTCAGCACCATCAATGCAATCGGGATAATCGACAGCACGGTAATGGTGACCAGTCGCATGGTGTGCGACTCTTTATCACGCCAGCTTTCGCGGCACATTGGCCATACCAGGAAGGCAATCAGCAGCAGGTTGAAGAAAATCATCGCCTGCCCCAGCACATCATCCATCAGATGCAGCGGGGAAAGTTCTGCCACCACAGACCAGAAATGGATAGGCAGCAACGCGAGACTGATGCGGACAATTTGCCGACGCCAGTGGCTGGTCTGCTGCTCCGGCATGCCGAAGTGACGCACGGCAACGCCATTTTTCTCCAGTACCTTCCAGCACAGGCCAAACACCAGCCAGAAAATCGCCAGTTTTTTACTGAACGACCATAGCAGTTCGCTGATGTTGAGCTGCATGGTCAACAGAATCAGGCCAACCGCGAGAATAATCAGGCACACCGGCAGCGCGCGGATCAGGTCGATAAGGATCGCTTTTGGTGTGTTGAGCTGGCTATCGTTACGCAGGGAACCCACAGCGGAAGCCAGTTTCTGTTGATACGCTTTCAGCCAGCCCAGACGCCAGTGGATCAGCCCGGCAATCAACAGCAGCGGCAAACCGGCGAGGAAAGCGATAAAAACGGCAGGCCAGGCTTTTTCCCAGTTCACCGTGATTTTCATCGACTTAAATTCATCTTTCAGGCTTTGCGGGAACGCTTTGATCCAGTCCCAGTCCATTGGACGGTTACTGTTCACCCAAAAGATTTGCTGAGTCAGGATGGATTTCAGGTTTTTCGATACGCTCATTAACTGCTGCTGGTTGATTTGCAGGTTAATGGCCATCATCAGCTGGTTACCCAACTGTTTGTTGAGTTGATCCAGCAATTCGCGACGCATATCAACCACTTGCAATAACGCATCGTGAACTTCGCTGTTGACTTCGTTGGTGTGACCTTCTTCCAGTTTGTTGACGAACGCATCGCTCTGGAAGAGTGCATCACGCTGCTGGTTAACTTCAAACTGTTCGAGACGCAAATCCGCGATGCGGTTGGTCATGTTTTCCAGTTCATCCGCCGAGGGCAGCGTTTGTTGTTGCTGGTAAAGGATACGAGACAACAGCAGGCTGCCCTTCAGGACGGCAATCTGCTCTTTAATATTGCGTTCCGATTGCAGCGCCCGCTCCAGCCAGTTTTTGACTTTAATGTTTTGCTGCATCAACTGATTACCGTTTTCAGTCGCGGTAATCAGACGCTGACTTAACTGCTGGTTAATTTCCAGTTCCTGTTTCACCAGCGGATTAGCCTGAATACGCGCGGCTTCATCCGGGGAGACGGCTTCCTGCGCCGTTTTTTCAGTTAAAGTCAGGCGCTTGCTGTTTACCGCTTCTTGCAACAGCTGCAACTGGTGCTCCAGACGGGCGCTGTTCGCCGTCACGTAATCACGTTGCTTTTGCAAGGTATCCTGCAAGACGGTGTTCCCTTCCAGGCTTTTACGCTGCTGGTCAATCTCCGCATTCAGCAACGCCTGCTGAGCCTGCATTAACACTTTCTGGCTGGGACGTAAGGCAGTCTCGCCGACATCAGTCCCATCCAGACGACTGCGAATTTGTTGCAGCTGCTGCGAAGCGTTATACATCGCATTTTGCACGCGTTCGGGCTGCGTCTGTAACGAAACCAGCTGGCTGTTATAAGACGCCAGATCGTTTTGTGCGTTTTGCAAATCGTCCAGCGCCTGGGCAACGCGAGTTTCCAGCTGGCGCAACGAAAGCGTACTCAGAATTTTGCGCGTTTCTTCGTCGTTATCGACATCGCTAAGTGCTGTTAACGCCGCGGTCGCCTGGCGCATTTTTTCCGGCGCTTCAGCGACTTTTTGCCGTAGCTGAACTGTCTCTTCTTTTATGCGATCGATTTTATCGAGGGTGGCTAATGTATCTGTCAGATCCTGCTGCACCAGTTTGTCCTGAGCAGAAAGATCTTTTTGTTTATTTAGTGAGTCAAGTTGCGCCTGCAGGTCCGCTTTTGTCGGCAGATCACCATTCGATGACGCCCGCGCAAACGCCGTGTTCTGGCATAACAAGACAAAAACAAAAGCAATAAATGCTGAAAAAACAAAATGCCGTGATCGTTTGTAATACTGGAACATAGTCATGATGAATGAAGGTTTCTGAACCTGAAGAACGACCTGAAAAAGTCAAACCGCAAGAATATCACGACGCAGTGAACCAGAATAGCAACGACGAAAATGTCCAGGAAAAATCCTGGAGTCAGATTCAGGGTTATTCGTTAGTGGCAGGATTACGAAGCGTGGGGCACAGGAGATACATCTCCAGTAAGATGGCGACGTAATCGCGGGCTTCTTTTTTAAGATCAAAAGATTGCGGGGCAAAGAGCCAGTTTTCCATCAGGCCGGAAATATAGCCGCGCATAATAATTGCTGCCCGACGCGTCATTAAATCCGCAGGCAACATTTTCGCTTCAATACAATGTTTTAACGTTTGTTCTATACGGTCATAACTTTCCAGACAGAGATTACGTTGTGCCTGTTGCACAACAGCCATTTCTCCGACAAATTCGCATTTGTGGAATATAATCTCCATCAATAATCGACGTCGTTCTTCTGTCACCGTGGATTCAAGAACATGAATTAATATCTCTCTTAATACTGAGAGTGGATCGCCAGGGAATTTTGCCTGATACTCAAGCTCTAGTTCACCAATATTGGATTCTGACAGTTCCCAGATCTCACTGAACAAATCCGACTTGTCTTTAAAATGCCAGTAGATTGCACCGCGCGTAACGCCAGCTGCTTTTGCAATCTCGCCCAGCGAGGTGGATGATACCCCATGCTGTGAGAAAAGACGTAGAGCCACATCGAGGATGTGTTGGCGCGTTTCTTGCGCTTCTTGTTTGGTTTTTCGTGCCATATGTTCGTGAATTTACAGGCGTTAGATTTACATACATTTGTGAATGTATGTACCATAGCACGACGATAATATAAACGCAGCAATGGGTTTATTAACTTTTGACCATTGACCAATTTGAAATCGGACACTCGAGGTTTACATATGAACAAAAACAGAGGGTTTACGCCTCTGGCGGTCGTTCTGATGCTCTCAGGCAGCTTAGCCCTAACAGGATGTGACGACAAACAGGCCCAACAAGGTGGCCAGCAGATGCCCGCCGTTGGCGTAGTAACAGTCAAAACTGAACCTCTGCAGATCACAACCGAGCTTCCGGGTCGCACCAGTGCCTACCGGATCGCAGAAGTTCGTCCTCAAGTTAGCGGGATTATCCTGAAGCGTAATTTCAAAGAAGGTAGCGACATCGAAGCAGGTGTCTCTCTCTATCAGATTGATCCTGCGACCTATCAGGCGACATACGACAGTGCGAAAGGTGATCTGGCGAAAGCCCAGGCTGCAGCCAATATCGCGCAATTGACGGTGAATCGTTATCAGAAACTGCTCGGTACTCAGTACATCAGTAAGCAAGAGTACGATCAGGCTCTGGCTGATGCGCAACAGGCGAATGCTGCGGTAACTGCGGCGAAAGCTGCCGTTGAAACTGCGCGAATCAATCTGGCTTACACCAAAGTCACCTCTCCGATTAGCGGTCGCATTGGTAAGTCGAACGTGACGGAAGGCGCATTGGTACAGAACGGTCAGGCGACTGCGCTGGCAACCGTGCAGCAACTTGATCCGATCTACGTTGATGTGACCCAGTCCAGCAACGACTTCCTGCGCCTGAAACAGGAACTGGCGAATGGCACGCTGAAACAAGAGAACGGCAAAGCCAAAGTGTCGCTGATCACCAGTGACGGCATTAAGTTCCCGCAGGACGGTACGCTGGAATTCTCTGACGTTACCGTTGATCAGACCACTGGGTCTATCACCCTACGCGCTATCTTCCCGAACCCGGATCACACTCTGCTGCCGGGTATGTTCGTGCGCGCACGTCTTGAAGAAGGGCTTAATCCAAACGCTATTTTAGTCCCGCAACAGGGCGTAACCCGTACGCCGCGTGGCGATGCCACCGTACTGGTAGTTGGCGCGGATGACAAAGTGGAGCCCCGTCCGATCGTTGCAAGCCAGGCTATTGGCGATAAGTGGCTGGTGACAGAAGGTCTGAAAGCAGGCGATCGCGTAGTAATAAGTGGGCTGCAGAAAGTGCGTCCTGGTGTCCAGGTAAAAGCACAAGAAGTTACCGCTGATAATAACCAGCAAGCCGCAAGCGGTGCTCAGCCTGAACAGTCCAAGTCTTAACTTAAACAGGAGCCGTTAAGACATGCCTAATTTCTTTATCGATCGCCCGATTTTTGCGTGGGTGATCGCCATTATCATCATGTTGGCAGGGGGGCTGGCGATCCTCAAACTGCCGGTGGCGCAATATCCTACGATTGCACCGCCGGCAGTAACGATCTCCGCCTCCTACCCCGGCGCTGATGCGAAAACAGTGCAGGACACGGTGACACAGGTTATCGAACAGAATATGAACGGTATCGATAACCTGATGTACATGTCCTCTAACAGTGACTCCACGGGTACCGTGCAGATCACCCTGACCTTTGAGTCTGGTACTGATGCGGATATCGCGCAGGTTCAGGTGCAGAACAAACTGCAGCTGGCGATGCCGTTGCTGCCGCAAGAAGTTCAGCAGCAAGGGGTGAGCGTTGAGAAATCATCCAGCAGCTTCCTGATGGTTGTCGGCGTTATCAACACCGATGGCACCATGACGCAGGAGGATATCTCTGACTACGTAGCGGCGAATATGAAAGATGCCATCAGCCGTACGTCGGGCGTGGGTGATGTTCAGTTGTTCGGTTCACAGTACGCGATGCGTATCTGGATGAACCCGAATGAGCTGAACAAATTCCAGCTAACGCCGGTTGATGTCATTACCGCCATCAAAGCGCAGAACGCCCAGGTTGCGGCGGGTCAGCTCGGTGGTACGCCGCCGGTGAAAGGCCAACAGCTTAACGCCTCTATTATTGCTCAGACGCGTCTGACCTCTACTGAAGAGTTCGGCAAAATCCTGCTGAAAGTGAATCAGGATGGTTCCCGCGTACTGCTGCGTGATGTGGCGAAGATTGAGCTGGGTGGTGAGAACTACGACATCATCGCAGAGTTTAACGGCCAACCGGCTTCCGGTCTGGGGATCAAGCTGGCGACCGGTGCAAACGCGCTGGATACCGCTGCGGCAATCCGTGCTGAACTGGCGAAGATGGAACCGTTCTTCCCGTCAGGTCTGAAAATTGTTTACCCGTACGACACCACGCCGTTCGTGAAAATCTCTATTCACGAAGTGGTTAAAACGCTGGTCGAAGCGATCATCCTCGTGTTCCTGGTGATGTATCTGTTCCTGCAGAACTTCCGCGCGACGTTGATTCCGACCATTGCCGTACCGGTGGTATTGCTCGGGACCTTTGCCGTCCTTGCCGCCTTTGGCTTCTCGATAAACACGCTAACAATGTTCGGGATGGTGCTCGCCATCGGCTTGTTGGTGGATGACGCTATCGTTGTGGTAGAAAACGTTGAGCGTGTTATGGCGGAAGAAGGTTTGCCGCCAAAAGAAGCTACCCGTAAGTCGATGGGGCAGATTCAGGGCGCTCTGGTCGGTATCGCGATGGTACTGTCGGCGGTATTCGTACCGATGGCCTTCTTTGGCGGTTCTACTGGTGCTATCTATCGTCAGTTCTCTATTACCATTGTTTCAGCAATGGCGCTGTCGGTACTGGTAGCGTTGATCCTGACTCCGGCTCTTTGTGCCACCATGCTGAAACCGATTGCCAAAGGCGATCACGGGGAAGGTAAAAAAGGCTTCTTCGGCTGGTTTAACCGCATGTTCGAGAAGAGCACGCACCACTACACCGACAGCGTAGGCGGTATTCTGCGCAGTACGGGGCGTTACCTGGTGCTGTATCTGATCATCGTGGTCGGCATGGCCTATCTGTTCGTGCGTCTGCCAAGCTCCTTCTTGCCAGATGAGGACCAGGGCGTATTTATGACCATGGTTCAGCTGCCAGCAGGTGCAACGCAGGAACGTACGCAGAAAGTGCTCAATGAGGTAACGCATTACTATCTGACCAAAGAAAAGAACAACGTTGAGTCGGTGTTCGCCGTTAACGGCTTCGGCTTTGCGGGACGTGGTCAGAATACCGGTATTGCGTTCGTTTCCTTGAAGGACTGGGCCGATCGTCCGGGCGAAGAAAACAAAGTTGAAGCGATTACCATGCGTGCAACACGCGCTTTCTCGCAAATCAAAGATGCGATGGTTTTCGCCTTTAACCTGCCCGCAATCGTGGAACTGGGTACTGCAACCGGCTTTGACTTTGAGCTGATTGACCAGGCTGGCCTTGGTCACGAAAAACTGACTCAGGCGCGTAACCAGCTGCTTGCAGAAGCAGCGAAGCACCCTGATATGCTGACCAGCGTACGTCCAAACGGTCTGGAAGATACCCCGCAGTTTAAGATTGATATCGACCAGGAAAAAGCGCAGGCGCTGGGTGTTTCTATCAACGACATTAACACCACTCTGGGCGCTGCATGGGGCGGTAGCTATGTGAACGACTTTATCGACCGCGGTCGTGTGAAGAAAGTTTACGTCATGTCAGAAGCGAAATACCGTATGCTGCCGGATGATATCGGCGACTGGTATGTTCGTGCTGCTGATGGTCAGATGGTGCCGTTCTCGGCATTCTCCTCTTCTCGTTGGGAGTACGGTTCGCCGCGTCTGGAACGTTACAATGGCCTGCCATCCATGGAAATCTTAGGCCAGGCGGCACCGGGTAAAAGTACCGGTGAAGCAATGGAGCTAATGGAACAACTGGCGAGCAAACTGCCTACCGGTGTTGGCTATGACTGGACGGGGATGTCCTATCAGGAACGCCTCTCCGGCAACCAGGCACCTTCACTGTACGCGATTTCGTTGATTGTCGTATTCCTGTGTCTGGCGGCGCTGTACGAGAGCTGGTCGATTCCGTTCTCCGTTATGCTGGTCGTTCCGCTGGGGGTTATCGGTGCGTTGCTGGCTGCCACCTTCCGTGGCCTGACCAATGACGTTTACTTCCAGGTAGGCCTGCTCACAACCATTGGGTTGTCGGCGAAGAACGCGATACTTATCGTCGAATTCGCCAAAGACTTGATGGATAAAGAAGGTAAAGGTCTGATTGAAGCGACGCTTGATGCAGTGCGGATGCGTTTACGTCCGATCCTGATGACCTCGCTGGCGTTTATCCTCGGCGTTATGCCGCTGGTTATCAGTACTGGTGCTGGTTCCGGCGCGCAGAACGCAGTAGGTACCGGTGTAATGGGCGGGATGGTGACCGCAACGGTACTGGCAATCTTCTTCGTTCCGGTATTCTTTGTTGTGGTTCGCCGCCGCTTTAGCCGCAAGAATGAAGATATCGAGCACAGCCATACTGTCGATCATCATTGATACAACGTGTAATCACTAAGGCCGCGCAAGCGGCCTTTTTTATGCATAACCTACGAACATTAAGGAGTAATTGAACCACCAACTCAGGATCTCATACGAAAACCAGTATTAACCACGGATAAAATTCATAAAAAATACTGATTGTTAGTTAATTTATATTAAGTAGCGCTAATAGATTTAATAATCCATAATCATTTAG
>NZ_SJWV01000629.1:0-408 GCF_004352695.1 Escherichia sp. KCJ4928 | reverse complement strand
AACGAAATACTTTCAATCTCCTGACTCCGTCTGCTCTGCAGCATAATGCCAGACCAGCGGCATGCTAAATCACGTCCTGTCCGAATCCTTTTCATTCACGCTTAAAACAGAGTTAAAAGCACTCTTGGAACACACTCGATCATAACGATCGAAATAACTCGTTTCCGTTCAGCAAACACGCTCTTTAGACTTAACATATGAACCGCACGGAGGTGAAATGAAACCCAACAGCACAGGCATTGCTGCCCGCATGATGCTCTCTATTGACAGGGTCCGGATTTGCGAAGCTCTGCTCAATAACCGCCAGTTGCAGTCCACTCCCCTGCAGATCCGTTATCCGCAGGGTGTCAGAGAAGCACTCGGAATAATGAGCGAGCAACTCTCCCTTTCTGTATCCGACCTGACGCG
>NZ_SJWV01000628.1:0-409 GCF_004352695.1 Escherichia sp. KCJ4928 | reverse complement strand
TATCAAACCGATCGGGTACGTGGTGAAGGCATCCAATCAATTAATGACTATTTTTTGCTAGCTGAACGTAAAACATTAAATTTCGCTCATTATTATATTATGCTCATTGAGTATATTGAAGGTGTCGGGTTAAATGAGTATTTGGAAATTTCTGAAGATCTGAAGGATCAATTATCAGAATCGATAAAAGAGTTGCATCAGCATGGAATGGTGTCTGGCGATCCTCATAAAGGAAATTTTATAGTATCCGAAAAAGGTTTAAGACTAATTGACCTTTCAGGTAAAAAAACAACCGCTGTTTTAAAAGCAAAAGATCGCATTGATCTTGAACGGCACTATAATATAAAAAATGAATTGAAAGACTTTGGCTATACATATCTTATATTCAAAAAGAAAATTAAAAAAGTAA
>NZ_SJWV01000627.1:0-409 GCF_004352695.1 Escherichia sp. KCJ4928 | reverse complement strand
GAAATCGTGCTGCTGACTGTCATGAAAACGTCTCCTTCTGCTGAATCAGGTCGCCGGGCCGACCGGTTGCTCCCCCGGAGGGGCGAAAGCCCCTTCTGCCGTCCACTTCTTCGGGGTTTCTCCCCGCAGTGGACCTTTCCGATGGGGCAGCGACAGCCACGGCACGGGGCAGTTGTCCGGGGGCAGACGCAAAAGTTTTTGACGCTTGCGGCAAAAAGTTTTGTGGCTGGTACATCTCCCCCTGGACGGCTGACACGTGTTGTGGCCGCTTCAGCCCCCGGAAAGTCCACAGCGGGAAACAGGCCGCAGGGGTGGCGGCGGAAGGGCAGACAACTGCGCCATCAGGCGCAGTTTCCTTACACACCGTCAGGTGTGCAGGGAGCGCAGGTCACGGCGCGACAGAGGCGGC
>NZ_SJWV01000626.1:0-411 GCF_004352695.1 Escherichia sp. KCJ4928 | reverse complement strand
CACCGGCACGGCTTAAAGGATAACGTACCCTGCCGTTCAGCCATTCCGGGTTGAGATAAAACCAGTCAGCCAGAGCCGTCAGAATCTCTCCTGTCAGATAATCTGCGAGTTTGTCCGGGTCACGGAAAACGGCAGGACGGATATTCCAGGGAGCCAGTAACGTTGTCATCGTTGTTACGCAGACATCATGTGCCTGCATGATGTGTTCTGTCCGGCAGAGAAGACGGTGAACGATGTTTTCAGCCGGGAGAAACATTTCAGTTAATGCATCTTCGACCAGGATACGCGTCAGGTCGGATACAGAAAGGGAGAGTTGCTCGCTCATTATTCCGAGTGCTTCTCTGACACCCTGCGGATAACGGATCTGCAGGGGAGTGGACTGCAACTGGCGGTTATTGAGCAGAGCTTCGC
>NZ_SJWV01000625.1:0-416 GCF_004352695.1 Escherichia sp. KCJ4928 | reverse complement strand
CACATACAGTGACGCTGGCGGTGCCTCGGAGAATTCAGCGCGCTGGGGTGTGGACAAGCCGCTGTATAAGGACCTTATCGGTCGAACAAAAGCAGCACTGAAGAAGAACCCGAAAAATGTGCTGTTTACCGTGGTGTGGATGCAGGGGGAATTTGATTTTGACGGCACGCCCGGAAATCACGCAGCACAGTTTGGTGCGCTGGTTGATAAATTCCGTGCAGACCTGACGGATATGGCAGGTCAGTGCGTTGGTGGCTCTGCTGGCGGTGTTCCCTGGATATGCGGGGACACGACGTATTTCTGGAAGCAGAAGAACGAATCCACGTACCAGACGGTGTACGGCAGCTATAAAAACAAAACGGAAAAGAATATCCATTTCGTACCGTTCATGACGGATGAGAACGGGGTGAATGTGC
>NZ_SJWV01000624.1:0-417 GCF_004352695.1 Escherichia sp. KCJ4928 | reverse complement strand
ACTGAAATGGGTCAATTGCAAGAACGTATCACATCAACTAAAAAAGGTTCTGTTACATCAATCCAAGCCATCTACGTGCCAGCCGATGACTACACTGACCCAGCGCCAGCAACAGCATTCGCTCACTTGGATTCAACAACTAACCTTGAACGTAAGTTGACTCAAATGGGTATCTACCCAGCCGTTGACCCACTTGCTTCAAGTTCACGTGCCCTTGCACCAGAAATTGTTGGTCAAGAACACTATGAAGTTGCAACAGAAGTTCAACGTGTTCTTCAACGTTACCGTGAATTGCAAGATATCATCGCAATCCTTGGTATGGATGAATTGTCAGACGAAGAAAAAACATTGGTTGGACGTGCTCGTCGTATCCAATTCTTCTTGTCACAAAACTTCAACGTTGCTGAACAATTTACA
>NZ_SJWV01000623.1:0-418 GCF_004352695.1 Escherichia sp. KCJ4928 | reverse complement strand
CCGGGCGTCCCCCTGGCGGGGCGGGCTGTCGTGAACGGAGCCAGCGGAGCTGTCTCCGCCCTGGCGGGCTTCCATCCCTGACGCAAAACCCCCGGCTTGCAGCGACCGGAACGGTCGCGCCGCCCTTGTCGCGCCGTGGCCTGCGCTCCTGGCATCCCGGCAAAAAGACGCCGGGATGTAAGGAGCAACGCCGTTTCGCAAACCGCGCTTCACGTCGTTGCAGCGGGTCCCTGCTCATTGTCTGCCGGGTGCCACACACCCGTATGAGTCCCTGTCGCCGGGGGCATAGACAGCCACAACCTGCCGCACTGACTGTCCAGGGTAAATGAACAGCCCACAAAATTTTTTACCTAAAACCCGGTAAAAAATTTTGCGTTCTGCCCAGGACAGGTGCGTCAGGCCGTGGCAGTGATGCCCC
>NZ_SJWV01000622.1:0-419 GCF_004352695.1 Escherichia sp. KCJ4928 | reverse complement strand
ATAAATCCATGCAATAACTTCAAGACCATGGTGGACAAGCAACAGAATCGACGTACCCAGAATTACTTTAAACAATATATTTATGCCAGCTGTTATATCATTACGCTCAATACCAGTAAAATAGCCAACGAAGGGAGAGAACATATTATTAATAACAAATGAACCACCAATTAATATAAGAATGTGCTTAGCATTAGTACTGGTTTCTGATACTTCAGGGAAAAATGAGAAAAAGAATTTTGCTAAAAAGAATATTCCCCCCATACATACCAAACTGAGCAGTAACACAAAAAACAATGACTGATGCATTGTCTTTTGAAGTTTCTGTTGATTATTTAAATGAAGGGCGACAAAACGCCCTACTGTAACCTGAAGACCAATGCCAAAAATACCGATCAAAACCCCAACCTGAATTGTAA
>NZ_SJWV01000621.1:0-420 GCF_004352695.1 Escherichia sp. KCJ4928 | reverse complement strand
GAGTGTATACTGGCTTAATCCTCTGCAAGCCTCGTCAGCCGTGATTTTTGCCAGATTTCGAGGTTTTCACGTTCAACAGCTCCTGCACGTTTTTTGCCGTCCGTTCACCGTTAAACTCCGCAGAAATCGGGACAGGATGTGCAAATGTAATACCGTCACCCGCGACGATATTCCGTTTGCCATCTGGTCAGGGCTTCACCCCGACACCCCGCATCAGTGCGTACGTGCTCAATGTGGTTTCCGGTTCTCTTCCGCTTCCTCGCCCACTCGCTCACTAACGTTCGGTCGCTGGGGCTGCGGCGAGCGGTGCCACCTCTCGCATGTTATCGGTGATTCCGCTGTTGTTCTTTCGGGGATGAGTCGCCAGATAGCTCTTCAAACGCTCTCAGAAGCTCTCAGGCGCACGAAACGGGTTTTAAA
>NZ_SJWV01000620.1:0-420 GCF_004352695.1 Escherichia sp. KCJ4928 | reverse complement strand
AAAAAATCAGTACAGCATCCTGTGGGTGGAGCACCAGGACAAGGGGCGTCTTGAGCTGAATTTTGTCATCCCGAATATGGAGCTGGCGAGCGGAAAACGGCTCCAGCCCTATTACGACCGAGCGGACCGTCCGCGAATCAATGCCTGGCAGACACTGGTGAATCACCATTACGGGCTGCACGACCCGAACGCACCGGAGAACAGGCGGACACTTGTCACTCCGAATAATCTGCCGAAAGCGAAACAGGAGGCCGCAGAAGCGATTACGAGGGGGCTGGAGGCTCTTTACCATACCGGAGCGCTAAAAACGCGTCAGGATGTCACTGAGGCGCTTACAGCGGCAGGTTTTGAGGTGGTGAGGACAACCAGGAGCAGTATCAGTATCGCCGACCCGGAGGGCGGGCGTAATCTCAGGCTGAA
>NZ_SJWV01000061.1:0-22523 GCF_004352695.1 Escherichia sp. KCJ4928 | reverse complement strand
GCCTTAAGCACGCCTAAACCATCGACTTTGCCATAAAG
Organism: Escherichia sp. KCJ4928; assembly: GCF_004352695.1. Classification (NCBI taxonomy): domain Bacteria; kingdom Pseudomonadati; phylum Pseudomonadota; class Gammaproteobacteria; order Enterobacterales; family Enterobacteriaceae; genus Escherichia; species Escherichia sp. KCJ4928. The sequence continues at coordinate 22,485 of NZ_SJWV01000061.1, read as the reverse complement.
CAGCGAGTCAATTACTTCAACCGGTTTGTTGGGTAACAAACGCTGGATTTCGGGCAACATATAAGCAATCTGCGGCCCTAATAACACGACATCGGCATTCTGACCTTTTTCACCAGCCAGTGTTTCCGGAAATGCTTCAATAATGACCGGAACTTCATATTTTTCTGCCTGTGCGCGCATTTTTGATACCAGTAAAGAGGTAGACATGCCCGCAGAACAAAACAGATAAATGTGTTTCTTTTCCATAAAACTGCCCTCATCGACGATTATCTGTCAGCCAGACACTCCGCAAGCCTTAACCTGCTTCCATGCTCTGGGTAACTTGCGAAACCAACATGACTTTTTTTGTGGCTGAAAGGAGTATACGGTATAGACCTGAGCAATAGTATTTCTTTGACCTTATAAATTGTTTCTCCTTGACCTGTGGTTATGACCCTCTTCACATTTCGGGCAAATAATTCGCGAAGATAATTAAGAACTCAGGCCAAAAAAAACCGGCGCAATGGCCGGTTTCCGTTGTTACTCAAGCTTTCAGACGAATTGATTACTTCGCAGCCTGTGGATCAGTGTCGTATTCAGCACAGGTCTGATAACCGGAGTTGATGACATGTCCGGTATCATCTAACGCGACAAAGTAGGTTTCTGCTTTACCATCACGTTGACCCAGGATGTAGGTCTGGCAAGTACCGCGAGCATGGATCATGCTCACTTCAGACGAAGGTTTACCCGCAATTTGTGCAACCTGCGCCCGGCTCATGCCTTTTTTGACGTCTTTCACCACAGGCTGTACAAACTGGTCTTTGGTACGATCATAAGCCGTACAACCCGCCAGCATGGTTAATACCGCCGCTGCACTCAGAATTCCTGCCATATTCTTGTTCATATTCCGTCCTCTTGTTTATCAGCGTGTTAGATAAGCCTGGAATACATTGGGCGCTTTTTCAAGCCCGTGAACGAAACGGCTCCGCTTTCAGAGGATTCCTGTATGACGTTTTAACCACCATTCAGCCCGCTGTCGCTTGTCGTTTCAGTAGCAACGGGTTAGCTTTAAGGAAGTTTTGTCTTTTCTGTCTGGAGGGGTTCAATGACATTGCAACAACAAATAATAAAGGCGCTGGGCGCAAAACCGCAGATTAATGCTGAAGAGGAAATTCGTCGTAGTGTCGATTTTCTGAAAAGCTACCTGCAAACTTATCCGTTCATTAAATCACTGGTGCTCGGGATCAGCGGCGGTCAGGACTCCACGCTTGCCGGAAAGCTGTGCCAGATGGCGATTAATGAGCTGCGCCTGGAAACCGGCAACGAATCACTGCAATTTATTGCCGTACGCCTGCCCTATGGTGTTCAGGCCGACGAACAAGATTGCCAGGATGCCATTGCCTTTATTCAACCGGATCGCGTATTAACCGTTAATATCAAGGGCGCGGTATTGGCCAGCGAACAGGCATTGCGGGAAGCAGGCATTGAACTGAGCGATTTTGTCCGTGGCAATGAAAAAGCGCGTGAGCGGATGAAAGCACAATATAGCATTGCGGGTATGACCAGCGGTGTCGTGGTGGGCACCGATCATGCAGCAGAAGCCATTACCGGATTCTTCACTAAATATGGTGACGGCGGTACAGACATTAATCCGCTGTATCGTCTCAACAAACGTCAGGGTAAACAGTTACTGGCGGCATTAGGTTGCCCGGAACACCTTTATAAGAAAGCGCCAACGGCCGATCTGGAAGATGATCGCCCTTCTCTGCCAGATGAAGTGGCACTCGGCGTGACCTATGACAATATCGACGACTATCTGGAAGGGAAAAACGTACCTGAACAGGTCGCCAGAACAATAGAGAACTGGTATCTGAAAACCGAACATAAACGCCGTCCGCCAATTACCGTTTTCGATGATTTCTGGAAAAAGTAATAATTTGCACATAATGGTTTGTGCGAAAAAGAGTAATTTGTTCACGCCGGATGCGGCGTGAACGCCTTATTCGACCTACAAAACTATGCAAATTCAATATATTGCAGGAGTCGAATAGGCCTGACAGGCGTAGCACGTCAGACGGTGTAACCTTTGTCATCGACCCGCCTCTTTTTTAATCGCTTCCCGCCTGTTACACTGGATAGATAACCAGCATTCGGAGTCAACAGTGGTACGGCGTTTAACTTCTCCGCGGCTCGAATTTGAAGCTGCGGCAATTTATGAATATCCCGAACATTTACGTTCATTCCTTAATGACTTACCCACCCGACCAGGGGTGTATCTGTTTCATGGCGAAAGTGACACCATGCCGCTCTATATCGGCAAAAGCGTTAATATCCGCAGTCGGGTGCTTTCTCATTTACGCACCCCGGATGAAGCCGCCATGCTACGGCAATCCCGGCGAATTAGCTGGATCTGCACCGCAGGCGAAATCGGCGCTCTGCTCCTTGAAGCGCGATTAATCAAAGAACAACAGCCGCTGTTTAATAAACGGTTGCGCCGCAATCGCCAGCTCTGTGCCCTACAATTAAATGAAAAGCGCGTCGATGTGGTGTATGCCAAAGAGGTGGATTTTTCACGAGCCCCCAACCTGTTTGGCCTGTTTGCCAATAGGCGCGCAGCTTTGCAAGCATTGCAGAGCATCGCTGATGAACAAAAACTTTGTTATGGCCTGCTGGGACTGGAACCGTTAAGTCGCGGTCGTGCATGTTTTCGTTCAGCGCTAAAACGTTGCGCCGGAGCATGCTGCGGTAAAGAGAGCCATGAGGAACATGCGCTACGCTTGCGCCAGTCTCTGGAGCGTTTGCGGGTGGTGTGTTGGCCTTGGCAAGGGGCGGTGGCGCTGAAAGAACAGCACCCGGAAATGACTCAATATCATATTATTCAAAACTGGCTGTGGCTGGGGGCGGTTAATTCGCTGGAAGACGCGACAACGTTAATTCGGACACCCGCCGGGTTTGATCACGACGGTTATAAAATTCTTTGTAAGCCGCTGCTTTCCGGTAACTATGAAATTACTGAACTTGATCCGGCGAATGACCAGCGAGCCAGTTGATTTCACTGAACAACAGTTTACCTTGCGGTTGTAAAAGCCGCAGGGTGTGCCTGCCATCGAACCAGCACGCGCCCTGGTCGGTAGTGAGCAATTTATCGCCCAGTTGCCACGCCCCGTTAATCACAAACACCACCCCGCCGCGTGAGCCAAAGGTAGTAAACGTACGTTCGGCAATTCTGACTTTCGCCTTACAGACATCCAGGCGTGTCATGATGTTGAAATCCATCGACATCTGCCCTGCCGTCAGTTTCGCTTTTACCACCTGGTCCGCTGCAAAGGCAAAAGGCTGTAACGGTTTTAAGGTATGGTTAAAGCGGTCTGCGCTTTCAAGGAGCATCTCGCCGCCTTCCAGCAACGTCACTATCCTTTCCATGCCGGGAAACAAAGAAAACTCCCCATTCGCCGCGATGGATGCAATGCTGGCACGCCAGTAAAAATCACGTTTTGCCGGTGGGAAAGTGCAAATTTCGCGCGTTTCACCGGCAGCATTTCGCCACAGATTCACCGACATTTTACGCATATCAAAGTATTCCATACTCGCTCCCGGCCCGTTCTTTTCATTGTTATCGTTCAGGTAACCGTGGATGGTTATCGGCAACTCGGGTGATTTACGTTAGTGGTGATCAGGCTTTTTTTACAACTGTTTGAGAAGAGAAAAGAAAACCGCCGATCCTGTCCACCGCATTACTGCAAGGTAGTGGACAAGACCGGCGGTCTTAAGTTTTTTGGCTGAAAGATTATTCAGCAGTTGCAGGCATTTTACCTTTTGCCGCTGGACGTTCTGTCAGACGCTTCTCAAAATTAGCATTAAATTGCTTTTTCTGTTCCGGCGTCAGGATGTTGTAAATTTTGTTCTGGGTTTCCATGTGCGCCAGCATGTTAGCTTTGCGCTGTTCTTCCATTTTTGCGATCTGCGCTTCAGCTTTTGCTTTATCGAAGGTATCGCTGGCAATGATGTCATGCATTGCGCGGCGTTCTTCCAGCGGCGGACGTTTCATCTGGTCACGCTGGCCTTTCATGATTTCGCGGATCTGCTGTTTCTGCGCGTCGGTCAGGTTCAGGTCTTTGAACATCATGTCCTGATGCGGACCGAACTTGCCTTTGTGGTGCATCATCGGCTTCGCGTCAGCCGGTGCTGCGGTAGTGGTGTCTGCGGCATGGGCCAGGTTAGCCGCGCCAAGAGCCAGGGTAGAGGCAACAAACAGTGCAGTTAATTTACGCATATTCTATATCCTTCCTTTCAGTTATTTATTACGGCTTTCTTAAGTAGCGTGCCGTGTTGACGAGATTAACTTTACTGACTTTAGCGTCAATTAATCAGAGCAACGGTAAAACAATGAAAGTGTAAAAAACACTTTTGCGCCAATTATGGAGAAAAAAAGAAAATTTGATGGAGAGTGATGAGAGAATAATACAACACGATGATTTTGCAGAGATTATGAAGAACTATACCGGATGACTGGTGATAAATAAAGCAAATAACCAGGATTAATCTGTATTAATTTATAAGAAAGCAACTTAATACCCGCAGAATGATTTCTGCGGGTAAGTATTAGCTTATTTTTTCGAGCATTAATCCCGCGCGTAATCCCAACGCTACCAACGGATTAGGGAATAACACATACTCTACATCATGGGTTACGGTAAAACGTTCCTCTCCGTCCTGCGCCAGCAATGTTCCTTTCTCAAACGGCATAAAATTCAGCGTGTCACTTGCCATATGCATTTCGAAGGACGGCGAGTGGCGAGTAATTTGCGAAACCACCCGATAACGGAGCGGCGGTGTTCTCACGATACCGACACTCTCACCAGATAGCAGCGCAGCAATTGCGCTGGCAGTTACTGCAAACTGGCGAAGATCGTTTTGCCCAAAGGGCAACGCTTTGCCAAGTTCCAGCGTACAGGCCAGCGCGCCAAAATGTCTGGCGCTGAAATGGGTAAACGTACCACCAGGTTCCTTATGGAACACCAGCGCCTCCAGCCCCGCCGCACCCAGCCACGTCAGAAATTTCTCGTCCCAGGGAATGTCGCGTTGCGGTAATACACCGAACTGCGGATGCAAGGAGCCACGAATTGCGGTATGTAGATCAAGGTGCCAGCGCACAGATTCTTTGCCCAGGTCATAAAAATCTTCCAGGCACTGTTCCAGTTCGCGCGCCCGACAGGTTTCTCCGCTTTCAGCAAATAGCTGCCAACGACCGCCAAACATTCGATTCATATCGCTATGGCAATAACGTTTCCCTTGCTTCAGCGCAGGAGGATTCCCGAGGATCACCAGCAACCGCCAACGTAACGGGATCTCGCCGTGAGATATCGCGCCAAGCAACGCGTCCAGCATCTCCACAGGTGCCGTCTCATTACCGTGTATTCCCGCTGAAATCACCAGTGCGCCTTGCGGTGGCGTTAATGGCGTCAGTTCCAGCACACCATCGCCCAGCCAGCGCCAGCGAACGCCGTTGATTTCTCGCTCGGTGATAACCGGTTTTTTACCCGTTAAGGTCAGAGCAAGAAAATTATCCATTGCCCCCTCCCTCGCGCTGGAACGGATAAACCGAACCGAGATTCAGTAATTGGCTCAATACATCCAGTGCTTCCCGCCCTTCGCGCAGCAATTGCGGGTCGGCCAGATCGGCAGCAGTAAGGCGATCGCGGTAGTAACGATCCACCCAGTCATTGAGCGCATTAAACAGCGTATCGTTCATCATCACCGCCGGATTCACCGCCCGGCGTTCTTCTTCTGTCAATACCACCCGCAACCGCAGGCACGCCGGGCCGCCGCCATTCGCCATGCTTTCACGTAAATCAAAGACTTTTAGTTCGCTAATCGGGTTGTCAGCGGCAAGGAGTTCATTGAGATAACCCCATACTCCGGCGTGTTCCCGACACTCCTGAGGCAGCACCAACATCATGGAACCATCATCGCGGCTCAACAGTTGGCTGTTAAACAGATAGGTAGACACCGCATCCGACACGGAAACCTGAGTTGCCGGAACTTCTATCGCCATAAAACCGTTCACCCGCGCACGCAGGTTTGCCAGTAACTGTGACTGGCGAGCGAACGCCTGTTGGTGGCAAAACAGCACCTGGCGGTTACTCACGGCAATCACGTCATTATGAAAAACGCCCTGGTCGATAACGTCCGGGTTTTGCTGGGCGAAAATCACCTGTTGGGGATTCACCTGATTCAGCCTTGCCACCGCCTCGCTGGCTTCGCGAGTCTGTCGCGCCGGATAACGGGAAGGCCGGGTATCATTGCCTTCTTCTCGCCCGTAGACAAAAAGTTGCATACCCGGCTCACCGTAATGACCGCCGAGACGATTGTGGTTTGCCGCCCCCTCATCACCGAGCAACGCTACCTGCGGCAACGCCGAATGAACGCTAAATTTCTCTTCGTCGTTAAAAATCGCTTTTAAAAGTGATTCGGTGACGTGCGCTTCCAGCGAGCGGTGAAATTTATTGTTCAGGTTGGCAACGGTGAGATGCACTTTGCCATCCAGCGTATCGGCAGATGGCGCGATCGTTGCCGCATTGGCTACCCACATTGGCGAAGCGGAACTGACGCTGGAAAGCCAGTGCGGTGCCTGGCGTGCAACTTTTTCCAGTACCTGCTCATCGCTACCACTGAATCCCAACTGACGCAGCACCGGAATAAACGGACGCTCGTGCGGCGGGATCACGGCCTGGGGGAATCCCGCATCGGCAAGGGCTTTCATTTTCAGTAAGCCCTGTTTTGCCGCCTGTCGCGGGTTAGACACCTGAAAACGGTGACGGGTAGAGGCTTCATTACCAAACGACAGGCCAGCGTAATGATGCGTCAGCCCTACCAGCCCGTCGAAATTAACTTCCCAGGCGTTCATCGCACCACCTCATCGGAAAAATCCAGCCCGGGGTTAAGCGTTGCGGGCAAAGTTAACGAGTCCGACTCCAGGCTCGCCATAGGCCATGCGCAGTAATCTGCGGCATACCAGGCGCTGGGGCGATGGTTACCGGATGCACCAATGCCGCCGAATGGCGCGGTACTGGCAGCACCAGTAAGCGGTTTGTTCCAGTTAACAATCCCCGCCCGCGCCTCCAGCAACAGTTGATCGAATTTTTCCCGCTCGGGGGAAACCAGACCGCAAGAGAGTCCGAAGCGAGTGTTATTCGCCATTAGAATCGCTTCCTCGAAAGAATCATAACGCCAGACGCGCAATAACGGTCCGAACACCTCTTCATCTGGTACGCCAGCAACGCCTGTCATTTCAATGATCCCCGGCGTCAGCAACGATGTCTCTGATTGTAATAAGCGCGGCGCAAGCAGGGTTCGTCCGCCCATCGCTTCCAGTTGCTGCCAGGCAGTAACCACCTGCTGTGCGGCCTGTTCAGAAATCAGCCCGCCAATAAACGGCTGCGGTTCGTCATCCCAGTTGCCCGGCGTTAATCGCTGGCTGACGGCAACCAGACGAGCAAGAAACGCATCGCCCTGCGCTCCGCTTTTGAGCAATAAACGGCGGGCGCAGGTGCAGCGTTGCCCGGCTGTGACAAACGCCGACTGAATGGTCAGATGGACAGCCGCGTCGATATCCGCCACCTCATCGATAATTAGCGGATTATTACCGCCCATCTCAAGGGCGAGAATTTTCTCCGGCTGACCGGAGAGCTGGCGATGCAGCTGGTAGCCGGTATTGGCGCTACCGGTAAACAGCAAACCGTCGAGATCCTCCAGCGCACTCAGCGCCTGACCCGTTTCACGCCCGCCCTGCACCAGGTTAAGTACGCCCGGCGGCAAGCCAGCCTGCTGCCATAAACGCATTACCGCTTCGCCACTCCACGGTGTCAGTTCGCTGGGTTTAAAGATAATGGTGTTACCTGCCAGCAATGCCGGAACGATATGTCCGTTCGGCAAATGACCAGGGAAATTATACGGCCCAAACACCGCCAGCACGCCGTGCGGGCGATGTCGCAGGCTCGCCGCACCGTCCGGCATTTCACTACGCTGCTCGCCGGTACGAACGTGATACGCCTTAATTGATATCGCGATTTTATTGATCATCGCCGTCACTTCGGTTGCCGCTTCCCAGCGCGGCTTACCCGTTTCTCTGGCAATAATCGCGGTTAATTCGCCTTTATTCCTTTCCAGCAATCCGGCAAAGCGTTCGACAACGACCTGACGTTCAGCCAATGAGAGCCGCGCCCAGCGCGGAAACGCCGCACGGGCTGCGCGACAAGCCTGCCCGACCTGAGCGGCATCGGCATCATTGCCTTGCCATAACACCTCGCCCGATACCGGATTACGCTTCACACGCGATGCGCCCTGGCCCGTTATCCAGTCACCGTTAATCCATAAAGTCATGCTGTTTTCTCCTCTGCGCACAGGCGCACCAGACGAACGCGATCCCCTGCGTGGCATTTGAGGGCATCCAGTTGTGCGGCGGTTAAAATCAAACGCTCGGTTGCCGGATCGGTACGCGCCAGCACCACGCGGAAATGGTGATAATTTTCATTGGCGACCAGGCAGGCCGGAAAATCGCCCTGCGCAGGCTGCCCTTCTGCCACTTCCACCAGCCGACTTTTACGAATGGCGCGCACGCGGTCGATGTCACACTCAAGCGTTGGCCCGCCGTCGAAGATGTCGATATAGTTGCGGTAACGAAAACCTTCTTTCTCCAGCACCGCGCGGGCAGGCGCGGTTTGCGGATGTACCTGACCGATGACGTCCTGGGCTTCCTGGGATAAAAAGTGGGTATAGATCGGATGTTTCGGCATCAGTTCTGCAATAAATGCCTTTTGCCCGGTGCCGCAGAGAAAATCGGCGCGGCTAAAATCCATCGAAAAGAAGCGTTTACCGAGGCTTTGCCAGAACGGTGAATAGCCGTGTTCGTCAATCACCCCGCGCATTTCAGCAACCACTTTGTCATTAAACTTGTCGCGAAAAGCCGCCATAAACATAAAGCGCGATTTCGACAGCAAATAGCCGTTGCCCTCTTTGCGCCAGTCCGGGTCGAGAAACAGCGTGCACAGCTCGCTGCTGCCGGTGTGATCGTTACTGAGAAACAGCGTCGGCAATGCGTTATAGACATTCAGCTCTTTTGAGGCGTGAACCAACGTGCCGACGCGATAGTTGTACCAGGGATCGTTCAGCCCAACCGCCACCTCAATGGCACAAATCCCCGCCACGGTGCCTGTCTCGCTATCTTCCAGCACGAACACATAGCCCTGCTCACTTTTGGGCAGTTCGCCTTGCCAGGTTTTGATTGCCCTTTCGATACGCGCCGAAAGCGTGGCTTCATTGGCGGGAAGCGACGTCAGGCCGCCGCCCGTTTTGCTGGCAAGCTGCATCAGCGCCGAGACATCTGATCGCTCAACGGGACGGATGACCATCATGATGAACCTCGGCTAACAAAGTGTTCGCAAGCAGCTGCAAAGCGATCCAGTCCGGTCGTCACCTCTTCTTCGCTGACATTGAGCGCAGGCGCAAAACGCACCACGTTGCCACCCGCAATCAGTACCATCACGCCTGCTTTCGCCGCTTCCTGAGAGATCTGTTTCGCTTGCCCGGCGTAATCGGCATTCAGTACACAGCCAATCAGCAAACCTAAGCCGCGAACTTCACTGAACAAACCATAGCGGTGATTAATAGTATTAAGACGCTCAACAAACCAGTCGTGACGCTGTTTAACGCCATTAAGCATCTCTGGTGTGTTGATGAGCTCCAGCACTTTGCCTGCCACCGCCGAGGCCAGCGGATTACCGCCATAGGTGGTGCCATGAGTGCCAACGGTCATCACGCGGGCGCACTCTTCGGTTGCCAACAACGCACCGACCGGGAAACCGCCGCCCAGCGCTTTGGCGGTAGTTAACAGATCAGGCGTCACGCCGTAGTGCATATAGGCATACAGTTCCCCGGTGCGCCCGACGCCGGTTTGTACTTCATCAAAAATCAACAGCGCATTGTGGCGGTTACACAATTCACGCAGACCTTGTAAAAACGCGTTGCTGGCTGGCACCACACCGCCTTCCCCCTGGATGGGTTCGACAATCACCGCACAGGTAGAGTCGTCAATCAGCGCGCTGGCAGAGTTAATATCGTTATATGCAGCATGACGAATATCCGCCGGCAGTGGCGCAAAATCCTGTGAATAGGCTGGCTGCCCACCCGCACTGACAGTAAACAGCGTGCGACCATGAAACGCATTTTTGAACGCCACGATGCCGCTCTTATGGCTGCCGTAGCGGTCGTGAGCGAATTTACGCGCCAGTTTTAGCGCCGCTTCGTTGGCTTCCGCACCGGAGTTACAAAAGAAGACGCGATCGGCAAACGTGGCGCCGATCAATTTTTTCGCCAGTCGCAGTACCGGCTCGTTGGTGTAACCGTTGCCGGTATGCCAGAACTTACTCGCCTGTTCGTTCAGCGCTTCACGCAGTTCCGGATGCGCATGGCCCAGCGCGTTCACCGCAATGCCACCCGCGAAGTCGATATACTCTTTCCCCTGCTGATCCCACAAGCGCGAACCTTCGCCACGTACCGGTATAAAGGGTGCCGGAGCGTAAACAGGTATCATCCATTCATCAAAGTTTTCACGCGTAATTGGCTGAGACATAGCGACCTCTACAGTAAATAATTCGTTATTTATATGTTAACAATAAGTGATGTTTGCGCTGTAAATGTAGATTGCAGGGTTCGTGCCAGCCAGTGATAAAAGTGCATAAACGGCGGAGGCTAACTGGAAATCAAGGAGTTATAACCAAACCATATGCATTTAAAGCGCATATAAAGTGAATACGTTTGCGATGTGGGTGAATAAAAAGAATAAAAAACGCAATGTTATGCAGAAGTAAAATATAATTCTGGAATTGTGATCATTGACGAAATTTACTGGAAATTACTGCGCCATTCTGACGCAGCGCGCACCAAAAGCGGGCATTTTTTGCGCCATCGTTGACATCATTAACAACCATCGATCAAATCACTTAACAACAGGCGGTAAGCAACGCGAAATTCTGCTACCATCCACGCACTCTTTATCTGAATAAATGGCAGCGACTATGAAATTTGTCTCTTTTAATATCAACGGCCTGCGCGCCAGACCTCACCAGCTTGAAGCCATCGTCGAAAAGCACCAACCGGATGTGATTGGCCTGCAGGAGACAAAAGTTCATGACGATATGTTTCCGCTCGAAGAGGTGGCGAAGCTCGGCTACAACGTGTTTTATCACGGGCAGAAAGGCCATTATGGCGTGGCGCTGCTGACCAAAGAGACGCCGATTGCCGTGCGTCGCGGCTTTCCCGGTGACGACGAAGAGGCGCAGCGGCGGATTATTATGGCGGAAATCCCCTCACTGCTGGGTAATGTCACCGTGATCAACGGTTACTTCCCGCAGGGTGAAAGCCGCGACCATCCGATAAAATTCCCGGCAAAAGCGCAGTTTTATCAGAATCTGCAAAACTACCTGGAAACCGAACTCAAACGTGATAATCCGGTACTGATTATGGGCGATATGAATATCAGCCCTACAGATCTGGATATCGGCATTGGCGAAGAAAACCGTAAGCGCTGGCTGCGTACCGGTAAATGCTCTTTCCTGCCGGAAGAGCGCGAATGGATGGACAGGCTGATGAGCTGGGGGTTGGTCGATACCTTCCGCCATGCTAATCCGCAAACAGCAGATCGTTTCTCATGGTTTGATTACCGCTCAAAAGGTTTTGACGATAACCGTGGTCTGCGCATCGACCTGCTGCTCGCCAGCCAACCGCTGGCAGAATGTTGCGTAGAAACCGGCATCGACTATGAAATTCGCAGCATGGAAAAACCGTCCGATCACGCCCCCGTCTGGGCGACCTTCCGCCGCTAATTTAGCAGCTCTCCTGGCTCAAACTGGGTCAGGAGAATTAACCTTGAGAAAAATCAACAAACTGTCAGTAATGATTTGTTGCCTGCCGTCCTTTGTTATACCGTCACTGCGTTTTTAGTTGTCTGACCACTTCTCTATTATCAAGTTTGATATAGGAAACTCCACGATGAACGCTGAGCGTAACTTTCTGTTTGCCTGTCTTATTTTTGCGCTGGTCATTTACGCTATCCACGCTTTCGGTTTATTCGATCTGCTCACCGATTTACCCCACTTACAGACACTCATTCGCCAGAGCGGATTGTTCGGTTATAGCCTCTATATTCTGTTATTCATCATTGCCACCCTCTTTCTGTTACCAGGAAGCATACTGGTGATCGCTGGAGGAATAGTTTTTGGCCCGCTCTTAGGGACACTACTCTCATTAATTGCCGCAACGCTGGCCTCCTCGAGCTCATTCCTGCTGGCGCGCTGGCTGGGACGTGATTTACTGCTGAAATACGTGGGCCATAGCCATACCTTCCAGGCCATTGAAAAAGGCATTGCGCGTAACGGTATTGATTTTCTTATTCTGACCCGCTTAATCCCGTTGTTTCCTTACAATATTCAAAATTACGCTTACGGATTAACCACCATCGCCTTCTGGCCTTATACCCTTATTTCGGCACTCACGACCCTGCCCGGTATTGTTATTTATACCGTGATGGCAAGCGATCTCGCCAATGAAGGCATTACGCTGCGCTTTATTTTACAACTCTGTCTGGCGGGCCTGGCGCTGTTTATTCTCGTCCAGCTCGCAAAACTCTACGCCCGACACAAACATGTGGATCTGTCTGCTTCGCGCCGCAGCCCACTTACTCACCCAAAAAATGAAGGATAGAACGATGTCGCAACATTATTCAGTGTCATGGAAAAAAGGACTGGCTGCACTCTGCTTACTGGCTGTTGCCGGGCTTAGCGGCTGCGATCAAAAAGAGAATGCGGCGGCAAAAGTGGAATACGACGGACTTTCGAACAGCCAACCGCTGCGCGTCGATGCCAATAACCATACGGTAACCATGCTGGTGCAAATTAATGGTCGTTTCCTCACCGACGACACTCGTCACGGTATTGTGTTTAAAGATGGCTCCAACGGACATAAATCGCTGTTTATGGCTTATGCGACCCCGAAAGCATTTTATGAAGCCCTGAAAGAGGCAGGTGGTACGCCGGGCGAAAACATGACGATGGATAATAAAGAAACGACTCATGTCACAGGCAGCAAACTGGATATTTCGGTCAACTGGCAAGGGGCGGCAAAAGCGTATTCCTTCGATGAAGTGATTGTTGACAGTAATGGCAAGAAACTGGACATGCGCTTTGGCGGTAATTTAACGGCAGCAGAAGAGAAGAAAACGGGTTGCCTGGTGTGTCTGGATAGCTGCCCGGTCGGCATCGTCAGCAATGCAACATACACTTATGGTGCGGTGGAAAAACGCGGCGAAGTGAAATTCAAAGGCAATGCCTCAGTTCTCCCGGCGGATAACACGCTGGCAACGGTTACCTTTAAAATCACCGAATAAAGCCAGGATAAAGGATGATGAAGATACAATCGCGTAAAATCTGGTACTACCGTATAACCCTCATCATCCTGTTGTTCGCTATGCTGCTCGCATGGGCGCTGCTTCCCGGCGTCCATGAGTTTATCAATCGCAGCGTTGCGGCGTTTGCCGCCGTGGACCAACAGGGTATAGAACGCTTTATTCAGTCTTACGGCGCACTGGCGGCAGTTGTCTCGTTCTTGTTGATGATTTTACAGGCCATTGCTGCACCGCTACCTGCGTTTTTGATCACCTTTGCCAATGCGTCGCTGTTTGGCGCGTTCTGGGGCGGCTTGCTGTCGTGGACCAGTTCGATGGCCGGCGCGGCGCTGTGCTTTTTTATCGCCAGAGTGATGGGCCGCGAAGTGGTGGAAAAATTAACCGGCAAAACCGTGCTTGACAGTATGGACGGCTTTTTCACTCGCTACGGCAAACACACCATCCTGGTCTGTCGGTTATTGCCTTTTGTCCCTTTCGATCCAATCAGCTATGCTGCCGGTCTGACTTCAATACGTTTTCGCTCGTTTTTTATCGCCACCGGGCTTGGTCAATTACCGGCGACTATTGTTTATTCCTGGGCGGGCAGCATGTTAACAGGCGGTACTTTCTGGTTTGTCACCGGACTGTTTATTCTGTTTGCCCTGACCGTGGTGATTTTTATGGCGAAGAAAATATGGCTTGAGCGCCAGAAGAGGAATGCCTGATGGGTTTACCGCCGCTTAGCAAAATTCCTTTCATTTTACGTCCGCAGGCGTGGCTGCATCGTCGCCATTACGGCGAGGTGCTAAGCCCGATTCGCTGGTGGGGGCGGATCCCGTTTATCTTTTATTTGGTGTCAATGTTTGTTGGGTGGCTGGAGCGCAAACGCTCACCGCTCGATCCGGTAGTGCGATCGCTTGTCAGCGCGCGCATTGCGCAAATGTGCCTGTGTGAGTTTTGCGTGGATATCACCAGTATGAAAGTCGCCGAGCGTACCGGCAGCACCGATAAACTGCTGGCAGTGGCTGACTGGCGGCAAAGCCCGCTCTTCAGCGATGAAGAACGGCTGGCGCTGGAGTACGCCGAAGCCGCAAGCGTAACGCCGCCAACGGTCGATGATGCCCTGCGCACCCGACTGGCTGCGCATTTTGACGCTCAGGCGCTCACCGAACTGACGGCATTGATCGGCCTGCAAAACCTGTCGGCTCGTTTTAATTCTGCCATGGACATTCCCGCTCAGGGGCTGTGCCGTATTCCGGAAAAACGTTCTTAAGGAGAGAAGATGCGCCATTGTGGGTGGTTGCTGGGATTGTTATCGCTGTTTTCTCTGGCAACACATGCCAGTGACTGGCAGGAAATTAAAAATGAGGCCAAAGGGCAAACCGTCTGGTTTAACGCCTGGGGCGGCGATACCGCAATTAACCGCTATCTCGACTGGGTTAGCGGCGAGATGAAAACCCATTACGCTATAAACCTGAAGATTGTTCGTCTGGCGGATGCCGCAGACGCGGTGAAGCGCATTCAGACCGAAGCTGCTGCCGGACGTAAAACGGGCGGCTCGGTGGATCTGCTCTGGGTGAACGGCGAAAACTTCCGCACCTTAAAAGAGGCCAATTTATTACAAACGGGCTGGGCGGAGACTCTGCCCAACTGGCGCTATGTCGACACACAGCTGCCGGTGCGGGAAGATTTTTCAGTGCCTACAGAAGGGGCTGAATCGCCCTGGGGCGGCGCACAACTGACGTTTATCGCCCGCCGCGATGTTACGCCACAGCCACCACAAACGCCGCAAGCCTTACTGGAGTTTGCTAAAGCCAATCCCGGCACGGTTACCTATCCGCGCCCACCGGACTTTACCGGCACGGCGTTTCTTGAACAGTTGCTGATTATGCTGACGCCCGATCCCGCCGCGTTAAAAGTTGCCCCGGATAAAGCCACTTTCGCCCGCGTCACTGCGCCCTTGTGGCAATATCTTGACGCGCTACATCCCTATTTATGGCGCAAAGGAAAGGATTTCCCGCCTTCGCCCGCGCGGATGGATGCTCTGCTGAAAGCCGGCACATTGCGCCTGTCGCTGACCTTTAACCCTGCTCATGCCCAGCAAAAAATCGCCAGCGGCGATTTGCCTGCAAGCAGTTACAGTTTTGGTTTTAACCAGGGGATGATTGGCAACGTGCATTTCGTCACCATTCCTGCTAACGCAAATGCCAGTGCTGCGGCGAAGGTGGTTGCCAACTTCCTGCTCTCACCCAATGCGCAACTGCGTAAAGCGGATCCCGCTGTCTGGGGCGATCCTTCTGTTCTCGATCCGCAAAAACTGCCTGATGGGCAGCGCGAAACATTGCAATCAAGAATGCCGCAAGATCTGCCGCCGGTACTGGCTGAACCGCACGCAGGTTGGGTAAATGCGCTGGAACAAGAATGGCTACACCGTTACGGTACGCATTAATCTTTTTGCTGTGGGCGATGGTGGCGGTGATTTATGCACCACTGATCCCGGCAGCTCTCACGCTGATATCGCCTGCTTTGTCGTTGACACACTGGCAGGCGTTATTTGCCGATCCACAGTTACCGCAGGCATTACTGGCAACGCTGGTGTCGACAACCATCGCGGCGGTCGGGGCGTTGTTGATTGCCCTGCTGGTGATTGTGGCGCTGTGGCCTTGGCCGAAATGGCAGCGTATGTGTGCCCGTCTGCCGTGGCTGCTCGCCATTCCCCATGTGGCTTTTGCCACCAGCGCCCTTCTGCTCTTTGCTGACGGAGGGCTGCTTTATGACTATTTCCCGTATTTCACTCCGCTAATGGACAAATTGGGTATTGGGCTGGGCCTCACCCTTGCAGTGAAAGAAAGCGCATTTCTGCTGTGGATCTTAGCGGCAGTATTGAGCGAAAAACGGCTGTTGCAGCAGGTCATTGTGCTGGATTCGCTGGGCTACAGCCGCTGGCAATGCCTGAACTGGCTGCTGTTGCCCTCCGTCGCGCCTTCGCTGGCAATGGCGATGCTGGCGATTGTTGCCTGGTCGCTTTCGGTCGTGGATGTGGCGATTATTCTTGGGCCAGGTAATCCACCGACGCTGGCAGTAATTAGCTGGCAGTGGTTAACTCAGGGCGACGCGGATCAACAAACGAAAGGCGCACTCGCCAGTCTGCTGCTGATGCTGTTACTCGCCGCCTACGTTTTGCTGAGCTATCTGCTATGGCGCAGCTGGCGGCGCACTATTCCCCGCGTAGATGGCATTCGCAAGCCTGCCACACCTTTATTACCAGGCACTACGCTGGCGAGTTTTTTACCCTTAACCGGTGTGCTGTGTGTGGTTCTGCTGGCGATCCTCGCGGATCAGTCGACGATCAATAGTGAAGCACTCATCAACAGCCTGACAATGGGGCTGGTGGCGACATTCATCGCTTTGCTCCTGTTACTGCTGTGGCTGGAATGGGGGCCACAGCGTCGCCAGTTGTGGCTCTGGTTGCCCATTCTATTGCCCGCTCTGCCACTGGTGGCGGGCCAGTACACGCTGGCGCTATGGCTGAACCTGGATGGAAGCTGGACGGCGGTGGTCTGGGGGCATCTGCTGTGGGTAATGCCGTGGATGCTGTTTATCCTGCAACCCGCCTGGCAGCGCATTGATTCACGGTTAATTTTGATTGCGCAAACACTGAGCTGGTCGCGGGCCAAAATCTTCTTTTACGTGAAATGTCCGCTTATGCTACGCCCTACGCTGATTGCCTTCGCGGTGGGATTTTCAGTCAGTATTGCGCAGTATATGCCGACGCTGTGGCTGGGCGCGGGGCGTTTTCCGACGCTCACCACTGAGGCGGTGGCATTAAGCAGCGGCGGCAGCAATGGTATTTTCGCCGCCCAGGCTTTATGGCAACTGCTATTACCGCTTATTATTTTTGCCCTGACCGCGTTAGTCGCAAAATGGGTAGGTTATGTCAGACAAGGACTCCGCTAATGCTCTGCGTGAAAAATGTTTCGCTACGTTTACCAGAAAGCCGCTTGCTGACAAACGTTAACTTTACGGTGGATAAAGGTGACATTGTCACGTTAATGGGGCCGTCTGGCTGTGGAAAATCCACTCTGTTTTCATGGATGATTGGTGCACTGGCTGGACAGTTTTCTTGTACAGGTGAGCTATGGCTCAATGAGCAACGGATTGACATGCTACCCACCGCACAGCGTCAGATTGGCATTCTTTTCCAGGATGCACTGTTATTTGACCAGTTCAGCGTCGGGCAAAATTTACTGCTGGCGCTACCGTCGACGCTCAAGGGGACTGCCAGGCGCAATGCCGTGAAAGACGCGCTTGATCGAGCGGGACTGGCTGAAACTTATCACCAGGACCCTGCGACATTATCAGGCGGTCAGCGAGCGCGGGTGGCCCTGCTGCGCGCCCTTCTCGCTCAGCCAAAAGCGTTACTCCTGGATGAGCCATTCAGCCGTCTTGATGTGGCTCTGCGCGATAATTTTCGCCAGTGGGTGTTCAGCGAAGTTCGCGAACTGGCGATCCCCGTCGTTCAGGTAACGCACGATCTCCAGGATGTTCCTGCTGATAGTTCTGTTCTGGATATGGAGCAGTGGTCAGAAAATTACAACAAACTGCGATAACGCAAAGTTTTTCTCAATGCGTCAGTTCAGAATGGCGCACTCAAAACTACAATGTCGGGATTTTCGATGAAACGTGTTTCTCAAATGACCGCGCTGGCAATGGCTTTAGGGCTGGCTTGCGCTTCTTCGTGGGCCGCTGAACTGGCGAAGCCTCTTACACTTGACCAGCTTCAACAACAAAATGGCAAAGCGATAGATACTCGCCCCAGCGCGTTTTATAACGGCTGGCCACAAACCTTAAATGGCCCTTCTGGTCATGAACCTGCCGCCTTAAACCTCTCTGCCAGCTGGCTCGACAAAATGAGCACCGAACAGCTCAACGCGTGGATCAAGCAACATAACCTGAAAGCCGATGCCCCGGTGGCGCTGTACGGTAATGACAAAGATGTCGACGCCGTCAAAACGCGACTGCAAAAAGCAGGTTTTACGCATATCTCCATTCTGAGTGACGCGCTAAGCGAACCTTCCCGTCTACAAAAACTGCCGCACTTTGAGCAGCTGGTTTATCCGCAATGGCTGCACGACCTGCAACAAGGTAAAGAGGTTACGGCGAAACCTGCCGGTGACTGGAAAGTCATTGAAGCGGCCTGGGGCGCTCCTAAGCTTTACCTTATCAGCCATATTCCCGGTGCTGACTACATCGATACCAACGAAGTGGAAAGCGAATCGCTGTGGAACAAAGTTTCTGATGAACAACTAAAAGCGATGCTGGCAAAACACGGCATTCGCCATGACACCACGGTCATTCTGTACGGGCGTGACGTATACGCTGGAGCGCGTGTGGCGCAAATTATGCTCTACGCAGGCGTGAAAGATGTGCGTCTGCTGGATGGCGGCTGGCAAACCTGGTCCGACGCGGGACTGCCTGTTGAGCGAGGAACGCCACCGAAAGTGAAAGCGGAACCGGATTTCGGCGTGAAGATCCCGGCACAACCGCAGTTGATGCTCGATATGGAACAGGCCCGTGGACTGCTGCATCGCCAGGATGCATCGCTGGTGAGCATTCGTTCGTGGCCAGAATTTATCGGTACGACCAGCGGTTACAGCTATATTAAACCAAAAGGTGAAATAGCCGGAGCACGTTGGGGACACGCTGGTAGCGACTCGACGCATATGGAAGATTTTCATAACCCGGATGGCACCATGCGCAGCGCCGATGATATTACCGCTATGTGGAAAGCGTGGAATATCAAACCAGAGCAGCAAGTTTCATTCTACTGCGGCACCGGCTGGCGCGCGTCCGAAACCTTTATGTACGCACGCGCCATGGGTTGGAAGAATGTTTCCGTGTATGACGGCGGCTGGTACGAATGGAGCAGCGATCCAAAAAATCCGGTAGCAACCGGTGAACGCGGCCCGGACAGTAGCAAATAACATTGCAATTACTGACGCTGGTGCGACTTCAGCGTCAGATACCCACTCCACACCCGCGTAAAGGTCGTCATCCAGCACAACGCACCGAAGATCCACGCAAACCACGCAAACCATGCAGGGAATAAACATCCCAGCACAAACAGTAAGATCGTTTCTGTGCCTTCGGTTAACCCGCCCAGATAATAAAACGATTTATGCGCATAACCGGGATTATCAATCTGATGTTTCGCCGCCAGCGCAGCAAAAGCGAGAAAACTGCTGCCTGTGCCGATAAACGCAAACAGCAGCCAGCCGCCTGCCAGCGCATTTTGCTCCGGTGCAGCAAGAATAAAGCCAAACGGCACCAGCGCGTAAAAGAGAAAATCGAGAGAAATATCAAGAAAGCCGCCCGCGTCGGTAAGCTCTCTGCGCCGCGCCAGCGCACCGTCCAGACCATCAAGCAGCCTGTTCAACAAAATGACGACTAGCGCCGCCAGATACCAGCCCAGCGCCAGAAACGGCAGAGCCAGCACGCCGATGGCAAATCCCACTAATGTTAAACCATCTGGCGTAATGCCCGGTTTATCAAGAACCCGCACGCACTGATGCAACAACGGTTTAATCCGGGGATGAAGATGGCGGTCTAGCACAGGCACTCCTTAAATATAAAGCCTTTCTGATTGAGCAACAGTGCGGATATTATGGCATTTTTCGCTTATCTGCCCGTGTGTAATTTATGAAAATGATTGAAGTTGTTGCCGCCATCATTGAACGTGATGGCAAAATTTTACTCGCGCAACGCCCCGCCCAGAGCGATCAGGCGGGATTATGGGAGTTTGCCGGTGGTAAAGTCGAGCTGGATGAAAGCCAGCAGCAGGCACTGGTGCGTGAGTTAAACGAAGAATTGGGCATCGAAGCAACTGTGGGTGAGTATGTTGCCAGCCATCAGCGAGAAGTTTCGGGCCGGATTATCCATCTTCATGCCTGGCACGTACCCGACTTCCACGGGACGTTACAGGCACATGAACATCAGGCGCTGGTCTGGTGCTCACCTGAAGAGGCGCTGCAATATCCGCTGGCCCCTGCTGACATTCCACTATTAGAGGCGTTTATGGCTTTACGCGCCGCCAGAGCAGCGGATTAGTGCTAAGGGTTTTGTCATCCCGCTGGCATTGCAGCAGTATTCCTTCGGCTTTAATTACCGCCCCTTCAGAATAATTTTGATCCTGATAAACGCAGCACTGAGTACAGGGCTGCGCTGACTGCCCGCCTGAACTGAACACTTCTGGCGGTACGTTTACCTCCACGTCCGGACGATAATGCGGGTTAGCCAGTGCAATTAATGGAAATGCTAATACTACGGCGAACAATGCTCGACTCACAGGGAACTCCTTAACGTTATTGTCTCTGCTACTGATAACGGTAGCCGGGTGGCAAAACTTTAGCGTCTGAGTTATCGCATTTGGTTATGAGATTACTCTCGTTATTAATTTGCTTTCCTGGGTCATTTTTTTCTTGCTTACCGTCACATTCTTGATGGTATAGTCGAAAACTGCAAAAGCACATGACATAAACAACATAAGCACAATCGTATTAATATATAAGGGTTTTATATCTATGGATCAGACATATTCTCTGGAGTCATTCCTCAACCATGTCCAAAAGCGCGACCCGAATCAAACCGAGTTCGCGCAAGCCGTTCGTGAAGTAATGACCACACTCTGGCCTTTTCTTGAACAAAATCCAAAATATCGCCAGATGTCATTACTGGAGCGTCTGGTTGAACCGGAGCGCGTGATCCAGTTTCGCGTGGTATGGGTTGATGATCGCAATCAGGTACAGGTCAACCGTGCATGGCGTGTGCAGTTCAGCTCTGCCATCGGCCCGTACAAAGGCGGTATGCGCTTCCATCCGTCAGTTAACCTCTCCATTCTCAAATTCCTCGGCTTCGAACAAACCTTCAAAAATGCCCTGACTACCCTGCCGATGGGCGGTGGTAAAGGCGGCAGCGATTTCGATCCGAAAGGAAAAAGCGAAGGTGAAGTGATGCGTTTTTGCCAGGCGCTGATGACTGAACTGTATCGCCACCTGGGCGCGGATACCGACGTTCCGGCAGGTGATATCGGGGTTGGTGGTCGTGAAGTCGGCTTTATGGCGGGGATGATGAAAAAGCTCTCCAACAATACCGCCTGCGTCTTCACCGGTAAGGGCCTTTCATTTGGCGGCAGTCTTATTCGCCCGGAAGCTACCGGCTACGGTCTGGTTTATTTCACAGAAGCAATGCTAAAACGCCACGGTATGGGTTTTGAAGGGATGCGCGTTTCCGTTTCTGGCTCCGGCAACGTCGCCCAGTACGCTATCGAAAAAGCGATGGAATTTGGTGCTCGTGTGATCACTGCGTCAGACTCCAGCGGCACTGTAGTTGATGAAAGCGGATTCACGAAAGAGAAACTGGCACGTCTTATCGAAATCAAAGCCAGCCGCGATGGTCGAGTGGCAGATTACGCCAAAGAATTTGGTCTGGTCTATCTCGAAGGCCAACAGCCGTGGTCTGTACCGGTTGATATCGCCCTGCCTTGCGCCACCCAGAACGAACTGGATGTTGACGCCGCGCATCAGCTTATCGCCAATGGCGTTAAAGCCGTCGCCGAAGGGGCAAATATGCCGACCACCATCGAAGCGACTGAACTGTTCCAGCAGGCAGGCGTACTGTTTGCACCGGGTAAAGCGGCTAATGCTGGCGGTGTAGCAACGTCAGGCCTTGAAATGGCGCAAAACGCTGCGCGCCTGGGCTGGAAAGCCGAGAAAGTTGACGCACGTTTGCATCACATCATGCTGGATATCCACCATGCCTGTGTTGAGCATGGTGGTGAAGGTGAGCAAACCAACTACGTGCAGGGCGCGAACATTGCCGGTTTTGTGAAGGTTGCCGATGCGATGCTGGCGCAGGGTGTGATTTAAGTTGTAAATGCCTGATGGCGCTACGCTTATCAGGCCTTGTATTATCCCTCCAGTGCAGAGAAAATCGGCCAGTTTTCTCTGCCTGCAGTCCGCATGCCGTATCGGGCCTTGGGTTCTAACCTGTTGCGTAGATTTATGCAGCGG
>NZ_SJWV01000619.1:0-422 GCF_004352695.1 Escherichia sp. KCJ4928 | reverse complement strand
CAACCTGATTATCTTACTTTTTTAAGAGCAATGGATGGATTCGAAGTTAATGGATTACGATTATTTAGCCTCTCGATTCCAGAACCTTCAGTTAAAAACCTTTTTGCCGTAAATGAATTTTATAGAAATAATGATGATTTCATAAACCCTGATCTACAAGAACGGTTAGTGATCGGGGATGATAGCATTTCAATATTTACTTATGACATTAAAAGTAACTTTTTTGAAATTAGAGATAATATTGGCACAGAAAATATATTCAGTTCGTTTAGTGATTTCTCTTCATTCTTAGACGAAATCATGGACAGTTGTTCATAATAATCAAAAGGAAACAAAAATCATTGTAAACCATGCCATCTTTTTAGAGATTACCAGCAGAAAATTCCTTGTTCGAAATTTAGCAGTGCAAGCTATGGAAAAAC
>NZ_SJWV01000618.1:0-423 GCF_004352695.1 Escherichia sp. KCJ4928 | reverse complement strand
TGTTGTTTATTTGTAATTCTGTGTGGTCATTTTTATTTTCTTTTCACCACAGCCATGGTGGAACAGGTTTTTTATCTGCCCACAGACCCCGCTTCATTGTTCTGGCCTCTCTCTGGTATGCCGGCAGGGTGTAATCTGTGTTGAAATCAGGATATACCCAGGCTGCACCATGCTGTACCAGCCAGCGGTTAACTTCCATGCCGTCTTCGGTATATACCCGTCCCAGAATACGCCCGTAGCGGTCTGTCTGTGTGTATGTCACGGTTACGGGCGTATTTGCCACAAGGCTTTTAAGTTGATTCATTGACCAGCGTCCAAAAGGCTGTTTCTTTTCTGGCGCATCAATATTCACAAGACGAATCCTCACGGGGTGCCGGGCCTGTAATATCTCCAGAGTATCACCGTCCAGCACACGAATAACGA
>NZ_SJWV01000617.1:0-423 GCF_004352695.1 Escherichia sp. KCJ4928 | reverse complement strand
ATGTCACCACGCTGCTGAGAATGGACAGTGAGCGGCGCATGAAAACGCTGGGGGATGCGGTGAAAAATACGCTTCTCACGCCCAATGAGGCCCGTAAACGGGAGAACCTGCCGCCCCTGGCCGGCGGAGATGCACTGTATCTTCAGCAGCAGAACTACAGTCTGGAGGCGCTGTCCCGTCGTGATGCCCGTGAGGATCCGTTCGCGTCGACCGGGAAAACGGCCTTAGCGCAACCGCCTGACGGCGCATCTGACGGTAATAAGGCAATCACTGAAACAGAGCATGATGCGGTGAAGGCGATGTTCAGGGGGGATACTGCGAAAATGACGGAACGGGAACTGTCCATTATCCGTGCGCTGGGTGAAGAATTTTCCGCAGTGCTGGCGGATTTACAGCGCACATTTGAGGGGAAAATAGCCGCGC
>NZ_SJWV01000616.1:0-427 GCF_004352695.1 Escherichia sp. KCJ4928 | reverse complement strand
CAACAGGAAAGTCATCCATGAAAAACGAACATGAAGATCCCGGCAGTTTTGGCGAAACAACGACACCGGCATCCGGCAAATCCTTCCTGAAACGCCAGTATATGGGATACAGCCTGCCAGTCTGGGCCGGCTGTGTCCTCATCATCCTGGCCGCAGTCTGGTACAAGTTTCTGCGGACACCCTCAGAGCCCCCTGCAGATGCAGGCTTCGCTGTCACACCGCCCGCAGCCGAAAGCTGGGCAGAGCCCATGCCCATGACGGAGACCGGGAGCGGAAACACCATGTCCGCGCCTCCTGTCTCCCCACAGGCAGACATGCAGCAGCTTGCCCGTGACCTGAAAGCAGAGCTGGACAGGCGGGATGAGGAAATCCGACGTACCCTAACCATGCTGAAAGAGAGCATCACAACCCTTGGCGACACCATACG
>NZ_SJWV01000615.1:0-429 GCF_004352695.1 Escherichia sp. KCJ4928 | reverse complement strand
ATCTTGAAACGGTATTCAAATATAAAAATGGCGATGATGTCCGGGAGATAGCCAAAATTAACATTACTCTCCAAAAAGAAGAGGATGGTTTATATAATTTAGGTGGATTGGATTTTAAGGGATGCTTCTTTTCTGGACAGAACTTCAGTAACTATGATATTCAATATGTGAACTGGGGAACGTCATTGTTTGATCTTGATACTCCGTGTATTTTTAATGCGCCTGCTTACAACAAGAGTAATGAAAAATCATTAAAACCTGTGAGCGAAAACGGTTTAAGTGGAGTCTTGACTGATCGTAATAATAAAATAAAACTCATCACGGGCGTGGCACCATTCGATGATATTTTATTTATGGATGATGACTTTGATGATAGTTCCTCTGAGGATGATCCCGTTGAGAATAGTCCTGTTGTGACTAGTCCCGTTG
>NZ_SJWV01000614.1:0-429 GCF_004352695.1 Escherichia sp. KCJ4928 | reverse complement strand
CGTCGTCTGCGCCAGAAAAAGCCCCTGTCAGTGCACAGCCGCAGCAACCCGACACACCGGAGGAAGAGCCGCCCGGCAAGCTCAGACCCGGTGAAAGTGTGACTGCCGTCCTGACAAACTACGGAGAAAAAGAGTATGCGCCCGGAAAAGGGCGCTGCTTTTTTGTGGAGCTCACCAACCGCAGTGGCAAACGGGAATACTGGGGAAACGGCCTGGAAGAACTGGTCAAAAACCATCAGAAGGGTGACCCCGTCACACTGACACTGCAGGCGAGAGAAACATTCCGGCTGTCCGGTGAAACGCGGGATCGTATCCGTAATATCTGGGCCATAACCCCGGTCAGTAACGGCATTACCGTTAATAATGACCAACCTCATGCGGGTCAGCATACCCTGGAGTTTCCGATGGCAACATTCAGCCAGGTGATGT
>NZ_SJWV01000613.1:0-430 GCF_004352695.1 Escherichia sp. KCJ4928 | reverse complement strand
AGTCAGGACAAAGACGTAAAATTTAAGATGAAAGAATATCTGCCGCTTTGATAATTCCAAAGAGCAAAAGCATCCGACAGCGAAGTGCCGTTAGGTTCTGTGAAAGTGGAGAAGGTAACCGCTAACGTTGTACCGGTGATTCGACGGAGAGTGTGGATTGCTGAGCTTCTTTTTTGCTCTGATGGTGCTGCCAGGCACCGACGGACGAGTAGATAAAACGGCCAAAGAAGAAGATAAAGCTGATGAGCAGTACGATACGGGTCATGCGACTGTTAAATCGGTGTCGTTTTCGCATACTGGTTGCCTGACTCACAAAAGGTTCCTTGAAGTATGTCCCACGCTGTGGACGGTACTTACATTAAGGCACAACAGGACAAAATGGTCAATTCTTCGTTATGTAAAAAAGCGTCAGTGGATACATATTTTAATG
>NZ_SJWV01000612.1:0-434 GCF_004352695.1 Escherichia sp. KCJ4928 | reverse complement strand
ATTCAAGAATTAATATTTATGTTATCAATTGTGATAAGCTGAAGTCATTACCAAGCACGAAAAACTGGACTTACGCAACATATTTTCGATTTATAATTGCAGATTATTTCTATCATAAACATGAAAAAATACTATATCTTGATGCAGATATTGCTTGCAAGGGTAGTATTAAAGAACTCTTAGATTATCAATTTTCTACTAATGAAATTGCCGCAGTTGTAGCTGAAAGAGATGTTGAATGGTGGCAAAATCGAGCCTCGGTATTAACTACACCACAGTTAGCTTCTGGATATTTCAATGCTGGTTTTTTACTGATAAATATTGATGAGTGGAATCTAAATAACATTTCGTCAAAAGCTATTGAAATGTTGCGTGACCCAGATTGGGTAAGTAAAATCACCCACCTTGATCAAGATGTACTGAATGTATTATTG
>NZ_SJWV01000611.1:0-441 GCF_004352695.1 Escherichia sp. KCJ4928 | reverse complement strand
CCCATAACAGCATCACCGTCACAGTGAGCGTCGATAACTATCTCTCATGGATGGATATTGCCGTATCCGGTCTCCCGGAATTACCGGATATGCCCTTCTGTGATTTTTTCATTCGCCGCCAGCAGTTTATCTATCCGGGTGTGCCCCCGACAAAATCAGGAGAAGAATGATGAAAATTCACCGCATATCCCCGGAGACGCTTATAACACTCATCCACGCACACCTGGCCGGAAAAACTGACAGTACCGCCAAAGAAGAGCACCGGCTACTCCGTCGTTTCCTGCGGGATGATGACGGCAGGCTGGCCGGCGTACTGCTGAATATTGCCGGAATACTTCAGTTCAACAGGGAATTAAGTGCGCGGCATAATTATCCGGCCACACCCCTGACTGAATTTTCATTAAGGAAACGGGGAAAACAACTTCATCTCTGTCTCTGCAG
>NZ_SJWV01000610.1:0-443 GCF_004352695.1 Escherichia sp. KCJ4928 | reverse complement strand
CTGATAGAACACCGCGCCCGTACACATGACAGTGAAAACGTCATCCATGATCTGGCTGCAGAACTCATCCGTAAGCAGGGATATCACCTCTGATGTACAGCATACACATCACTCCCCGCTGCCGGCGTCCTGCACGGGGACAGGTCTTCCTGAAAACGCTACGCGTGGACGGTGACAGTTTCAGCTTCACCCTGCCGTCTGCCTGCTTCACGCTGCGTCCCTCCCCCAATCCCCGGGTCATTTTCGCCAGTGACAGACGGGCTGACGGGGAAATGAGTGGCGTTCGCCTGGCTCTGCCCGGAGAGACAGGCACACTGATAACAACGGCCACCTGGCAGGTCAACGTGCCGGAGCGGCCTCCTTTTGATATACAGCATGTCATTCACTGGCTCCTGCCCTCGCCTCTCACGGCGCTGATGTCCGACAACACCTGGCTGTGGCCG
>NZ_SJWV01000060.1:0-22592 GCF_004352695.1 Escherichia sp. KCJ4928 | reverse complement strand
AACCCATAGTATTAAATCCGTGATAATTAACATAACCATGTCTGATTGATGAAATCAGCAATATACTGAATAATGGTGTTTTAAATATGAGAAAATATAAATTCTCTTTACCCCGGCTTGATATTACGGGTATGTGGGTATTTTCCCTGGGGGTCTGGTTTCATATTGTTGCCCGTCTGGTTTACAGAAAACCCTGGGTGGCTTTCTTTCTGGCAGAGCTTATTGCAGCCATTCTCGTTCTGTTTGGCGCATACCAGATACTGGATACATGGATAGCCCGCGTCAGTCAGGAAGAGCGTGAGGCACTGGAAGTCAGACAGCAGTTGTTACTGAGAGAACGGAAGGATAATGATGATGAACATGTTTCCCGTTAAATCGCTGTCCGTTGTCCTGCTTTTTCTGGCCAGCTGTACACAGGCATCCACACGTGCGGAAATCGAGCGACTCTGGCATCCGGAGGGAATGGCCGCACGGACAACTCAGCCGGCAGCAGACGCACTGGCGCGACAGGAGAAAGCAGCAACCCGCTGGTTCCGCCTCAGCAACGGAACTCAGGTCAATCTTGCTGACTGGAAAGTGGTGCTGTTCATGCAGGGGCGATGTCCGTACTGTCACCAGTTTGACCCGGTACTGAAACAGCTGGCGCTGCAGTACGGATTTTCCGTATTTCCCTATACCCTGGATGGTCAGGGTGATACGGCCTTTCCGCAGGCGTTACCTGCACCACCGGATGTACTGAAAACATTCTTCCCGAATATCCCGGTGGCCACACCGACCACCTTCCTGGTTAACGTCAATACGCTTGAAGCGCTGCCGCTTTTACAGGGCGCATCGGATGCTGCCGGTTTTATGGCGCGGATGGATACCGTTCTGCAGATGTACGGAGGGAAAAAAGGTGCGAAATAAGCAGGTGGTGTTACTCATTGCCGGAATATCCGGCATCGCGACCGGAATCATCGTCAGCCTGAATATCCCCTTTATCCGTCAGGGGCTTTTTTATCCCGCCAGCCCTGCAGAAATTGTCGTTTCGCTGTGTCTTACCTTTTCTGTTTCTGTTGTGTTTTTTGTGGGGGCAATTGTGGGATGGATTTCAGTGTCTGAAATATATTACAGCCGCATGAACGGTCTGAATGAATCATCAGAAATATCAGAGGAAACTTATAATGAAAGAAAAAAGAAATGATGCGGAACAAAAAAACAGAAAAACTAAACGGGATTATGATTATGATTATGATTATGATTATGATTATGATTATGAACGCAGGGTTTCTGATATATATTTTGATCTGTTTTTTGTGTTCGTTGCTGCCGGAACTTTTTTATGGGTGATTATGCACAGTATTTTTGATCGCTGTATTGATTCGTGGAACGCGGACCCGAAATTACTTAATTTCCACTATATGTGGAACATCCTGATGTATGTCATTCCGTATACGTTATGGGCGTTTGCAGGTGGATTTCTTATCGTATACGTCAGGAACCCTTTAAATGAATTAATAAACGGGGGGATCAGGATATTCCGGCTGAAACGCCGTATGCGCCGGGAGAACAAATTAAGGGAGGGTGGCAATAATGCTTCGCATTAAACCTCTTCTGGTTCTTTGTGCCGCTTTACTGACGGTCACACCTGCTGCGTCAGCGGATGTGAACAGCGACATGAACCAGTTCTTCAACAAGCTGGGCTTTGCCACCAATACCACCCAGGCCGGAGTCTGGCAGGGGCAGGCTGCCGGGTATGCCTATGGCGGTTCTCTGTATGCCCGTAATCAGGTCAGAAATATCCAGCTTATCTCCATGACACTGCCCGACATCAATGCAGGGTGTGGTGGCATCGATGCCTATCTCGGCTCATTCAGTTTTATTAATGGCGAGCAGCTGCAGCGTTTTGTTAAGCAGATTATGAGTAACGCGATGGGGTACTTTTTTGACCTTGCCCTGCAGACAACGGTGCCCGAAATCAAAACCGCGAAAGACTTCCTGCAGAAGATGGCGAATGACATTAACAGTATGAACCTCAGTAGCTGTCAGGTGGCCCAGGGGATAGTTGGCGGGTTGTTTCCTCAGACGCAGGAGTCGCAGCAGAAGGTCTGCCAGGATATTGCAGGTGAGAGCAATATCTTCGCTGACTGGGCCGCTTCCCGTCAGGGGTGCACGGTCGGAGGGCAGTCTTCTGCGGTGCGTGACAAGGCCAGCGATAAGGACAAGGAGCGGGTACTGAAAAACATCAATATCATCTGGGACTCGCTGTCCAAAAACAGGATGCTTGATGGTAACAAAGAGCTGAAAGAGTTCATTATGACGCTCACAGGTACGCTGATTTTTGGTGAAGACAGTGAGATTACCCCTCTTCCTGCACGAACCACTGACCGCGATATTGTCCGGGCGATTATGGAAGGGGGTACCGCGAAAATTTATCACTGCAATGATTCGGATAAGTGCCTCAAAGTGGTGGCCGATGCGAATGTGACCATCAGCAAGGACAGGGCGCTCAAGTCACAGATAGCGAAACTGCTCACCAGTATTCAGAACAAGGCGCTCAGTGATTCTCCGCTGGCTGAGAACGAAAAAACCTTCATTCAGAGCACCACCATTCCTGTTTTCAGATATCTGGTTGACCCACTGATGCTGGGCGTATCCAACAGTGTTCTCTACCAGCTGACGGACTATATCGGTTACGACATCATGCTCCAGTACATTCAGGAACTGCTTCAGCAGGCCCGGGCGATGATTTCCACCGGGAACTACCCGCAGGCGGTCCTGGACAGTGTGCTCGATAACCTTAATCAGGCGCAGCAACAGATTGCCATTTTCCAGAGCCAGGTGCAGGTCCAGCAGGATGCACTGCTGGTCGTTGACCGTCAGATGAGCTACATGCGCCAGCAGTTGTCTGCCCGTATGCTCAGCCGTTACCAGAATAATTATCACTTCGGGGGAGGCGTACAGTGAACGAGGTCTATGTCATCGCCGGTGGGGAATGGTTACGGAACAACCTGAATGCCATCGCTGCCTTTATGAGTACCCGGACGTGGGATTCCATCGAAAAAATTGCGCTCACCCTGTCTGTTGTTGCTGTGGCGTTTATGTGGGTACAGCGACATAACGTGATGGATTTGCTGGGATGGGTTGCCGTGTTTGTGCTTATCAGTCTGCTGATTAATGTCCGCACATCGGTGCAGATTATTGATAACAGTGACCTGGTTCAGGTTCATCGTGTGGACAATGTACCGGTCGGGCTGGCGATGCCACTTTCTCTGACGACCCGTATCGGGCATGCGATGGTGGCCGGCTATGAGATGGTTTTCGCTCAGCCTGACAGCGCCACCTACAGCAAGACAGGCATGCTGTTCGGGGCGAATCTGATTGTGAAAAGCACCGATTTCCTGTCCCGGAATCCGGAAATCATCAATCTGTTTCAGGACTACGTCCAGAACTGCGTGCTGGGTGATATTTACCTGAACCACAAATACACGCTGGAAGACCTGATGGTGGCTGATGACCCCTATATGGTGATTTTTTCCCGGCCCAGCCCGCTGCGGGGGGTATATGACAGTAATAATAATTTTGTCAGCTGCAAGGATGCGTCGGTCACGCTGAAAGACAAGCTGAATCTTGATACAAAGAGCGGAGGCAAGACCTGGCATTATTATGTGCAGCAGTTATTTGGCGGCAGACCGGACCCTGACCTGTTATTCAGGGAACTGCTCAGTGACAGTTACAGCTATTTCTACGGGGCCAGCCAGTCGGCCAGTCAGATTATGCGTAAGAATGTGACAATAAATGCACTGAAAGAGGGTATCACCAGTAATGCGGCCCGTAACGGTGATACGGCCAGCCTGGTGAGTCTGGCCACCACCTCATCAATGGAGAAACAGCGACTGGCGCACGTCTCTGTCGGACATGTAATAATGCGAAACCTGCCGATGGTCCAGACCATTCTGACCGGAATAACCATTGGTATTTTCCCGCTTCTGGTACTGGCTGCTGCATTTAATAAAATGACACTGCCGGTGCTGAAGGGCTATGTGTTTGCCCTTATGTGGCTGCAGACATGGCCTCTGCTGTACGCCATTCTGAACAGTGCCATGACATTCTATGCGAAGCAGAACGGTGCCCCGGTGGTGTTGTCGGAAGTCTCTCAGATACAGCTGAAATACTCCGACCTGGCATCAACCGCAGGTTATCTCTCAGCGATGATCCCTCCTCTTTCGTGGATGATGGTAAGAGGCCTTGGTGCCGGATTTTCCAGCGTATACAGCCACTTTGCGTCTTCTTCCATCACGCCAACCGCCAGTGCGGCAGGCAGTGTGGTGGATGGTAATTACTCCTACGGCAACATGCAGACGAATAACGTGAACGGCTTCAGCTGGAGCACCAACAGCACCACGTCATTTGGTCAGATGACGCACCAGACCGGTAGTGGGGCAACCGCCACTCAGACCCGTGACGGCAGTATGGTGATGGATGCCAGTGGGGCAATGTCCCGTTTGCCGGTTGGTATTAATGCAACGCGTCAGATTGCAGCAGCGCAACAGGAAATGGCCCGGGAGTCGATGAATAAGGCGGAAAGTGCCCTGCATGGTTTCAGCAGCAGTATTGCCAGTGCCTGGAACACGCTCAGCCAGTTTGGCTCTAACCGGGGAAGTAGTGATTCAGTCACCAGTGGCGCTGACAGTACGATGAGCGCGCAGGATTCCATGATGGCCAGCCGTATGCGCAGTGCGGTGGAAAGCTATGCGAAGGCGCATAATATCAGTAATGAACAGGCGACTCAGGAGCTGGCATCAACAACTTCTAAGTTTTCGTATGGGGGATATGCTGATGCTCATGCTGAATGGGGGATTAAACCTGAAATTCTTGGCGTCGGTGGTGGATTAGGCGTCAGAGGGGGATTCAAGGGGAGTCTTGATCGCACGGATGATGACTCACATTCAGCAAGTAGTGGCAGCAGAGCCAGCCATGATGCCCGTCATGATATTGACGCTAAAGCCAGTAAGGACTTTAAAGAGGCCAGCGATTACTTTATGAATCGTAAGGTCAGTGAATCCGGCAGCCATACGGACAATAATGCTGATTCCCGTGTGGACCAATTGTCTGCAGCCCTGAACTCAGCGAAACAGAGTTACGATCAGTACACAACGAATATGACCCGCAGCCATGAATATGCGGAAATGGCCTCCCGTACTGAAAGTATGAGCGGGCAGATGAGTGAAGACCTGTCACAACAGTTTGCACAGTATGTGATGAAGCGCGCACCGCAGGATGCAGAAGCTATTCTGACAAATACCAGTTCACCGGAGATTGCAGAACGCCGTCGGGCGATGGCGTGGTCTTTTGTGCAGGAACAGGTGCAGCCTGGTGTTGATAATGCCTGGCGTGAATCCCGTGGCGATATCGGTAAAGGAATGGAGAGCGTACCTTCGGGCGGTGGCAGCCAGGATATTATTGCAGACCATCAGGGGCATCAGGGTATTATTGAGCAAAGAACGCAGGACAGTAATATCCGTAACGATGTGAAGCAGCAGGTTGATAATATGGTCACAGAATATCGAGGCAATATCGGGGATACTCAGAGCAGTATACGTAGCGAAGAAAATATTGTAAGAGGGCAGTATTCTGAACTGCAAAATCACCATAAAACAGAGGCATTATCTCAGGATAATAAATATAATGAAGAGCGAGAAAGTCAAAAGATAATACCTGAACCATCAGAAGAGGCTGTGAAAAAATGATTGATGATAAAAAGGAACGACTGAAGGGGCCATTATGATAACTCATTATGATATAAAAATGGAAACTCAAAGGTTAAAGGCTGTTTTGTCTAATGAGGGCGTAAATATACCTCCCTTACTTCAGGTGATAAGACCTGGAGTGTGTGTTTTTTTATTTGTTTTTCTGTGGCCGACATTTGTTCAATTTTTACTATACCATGACTCTCCTAGGTATTCAGGAGTTGATGTATGTATTAGTGGTATGATGGGGTTGATTCTTTTTGTGGCTATTACAAATGGAATGATGCTGTATCTTTCAATTCCAGATAAATTTAGATCTGAGTCTAAGATAGTTATATGTATGTATTCAAAAGCCAAATCATACATATACTCATTCTTGATTGTCTTTTCTTTAATATCGTTTATGCATTCTTTCTTATATGTGTTTACATTGATTGTTTTATATGCTTTATTCCTTTTGCTCTATCTTATTGATATAAGTCGCTATAAATTATCTGGGATTGTTGCAGTTATACAATCATTGAAAAAAGAGTCTGTTAGTTAAAAGGATATTATGGATGAAAACAAAAAAATTGATGATGGTTGCACTGGTTAGTTCCACTCTGGTCCTTTCAGGGTGTGGTGCGATGAGCACAGCAATCAAGAAGCGTAATCTTGAAGTTAAAACTCAGATGAGTGAAACCATCTGGCTGGAGCCTTCCAGTGAACGCACCGTTTTCCTGCAAATCAAAAACACATCTGACAAGGATATGAGCGGATTGCAGGCAAAAATCAGTGATGCCGTTAAAGCCAAAGGCTACCAGGTTGTTAGCTCACCTGACAAGGCATACTACTGGATTCAGGCCAATGTCCTGAAGGCAGACAAAATGGATTTGCGGGAGTCTCAGACCTGGCTGAACAGCGGTTATGAAGGTGCCATTGCCGGTGCAGCATTGGGCACCGGCATCACAGGATATAACTCCAGCTCTGCCGGTGCGGCGC
Organism: Escherichia sp. KCJ4928; assembly: GCF_004352695.1. Lineage (NCBI taxonomy): Bacteria > Pseudomonadati > Pseudomonadota > Gammaproteobacteria > Enterobacterales > Enterobacteriaceae > Escherichia > Escherichia sp. KCJ4928. The sequence continues at coordinate 15,882 of NZ_SJWV01000060.1, read as the reverse complement.
TGGGTGTAGGGATTGCCACAGGGTTGATTGGTATGGCTGCCGATGCAATGGTGGAGGATATCAACTACACCATGATCACGGATGTGCAGATTGCAGAGCGGACAACATCTGAAGTCAGAACTGATAATGTTGCAGCTCTCCGTCAGGGAACCTCCGGTGCAAAAGTGCAGACCAGCACATCAACCGGAAATCAGCATAAATACCAGACCCGTGTGGTATCCAATGCCAACAAGGTTAACCTGAAATTTGAAGAAGCGAAGCCTGTACTGGAAGACCAGCTGGCTAAATCCATCGCGAACATCCTGTAAATTACCCATCCGGCCCGGACAGATTGTACCGGGCCGATATTCCTGCCCCGGATGAATACATGAACCGTGCAGAATCTCGTCTCTCGCAGGTACTCTTTCTGCTGGGCTATGACAGTGAAAAGTATCCTGAGCATGTATGTCGGGAGTTATTAAAAGAACTTTACCGGTTTGCTGATGCAACCGGAGATTCTGAACTGGCCATAGCCTGCCAGAGATACCTGACAGCACTGGAACCGTTCTCTGCATATGAGATCGGCGTAAGCGCAACAGAATATCTTCCTGTGAGTGAATATCCGACCGGACGTCGCAGAAGAAAATAGCTGACGCCTCGCGTTGCTCGTTGTCCAACCCCGGAAAGTAACAAAATAAATTTTGTCACTTCCCGGCGTTTCCGAAATAAATATGAGAACACTGAACGGTTGTGCAAATTCTTTGTGCGACCGTGAAGTGTTGCCGGCGAAGCCGGAAGCTTCCGGAGAAAGTCATTATGACATCAGACAATATCGCTGAATATGTCGGTGAAAATAATCAATTTACTGAGAAGCCTGTAACTGTAACTGAATACTCCCCGGTGATACAGGATAATACAGCAACCACAAAAGATTATCTGTACAGCAATAATATTGATGCTGACCTTTTAGTGGTTATCGGAGGGCTTATTGTTATATTGTTTCTCATGATGCTTGTCATGTGCTTTATTAATTCTCTCAGGCATAAGGAATTAACTGAAATACTGACAAAAATATCTTTTCCTGAGAAATCCGGGAGCAATCCGCTTAAGCCGGAAGAGGGCCGCTGTAATTTGTTGTCCCTGTGTGTGCTGGCTCCGGTATTCTGTACCCCCAAAAAGCTGGCAGAAGTCTCCAGACAGATCATCGTGACCAGTGCGCAGGAAATTGCCTGGACGCCCGGGAGTAGCCGTATTGATGGTGAGCAGGAAGAAAATATTACCTGGTCTCTGTCGTCACAGACTCATGCCGATAAATACGATCGCATCAATAAAACGTCCCGTGTTTCTCCTGACAGTGGCCACGTTTATGAACCGGGCACGGCTCTGGATTATCGTGAACGGGTACGCCTTTTTGTTCAGATCCAGTATTCACACGAGAGTGACTGGTCTGAAATATTGCGCCTGACTGATATCGTGCTGGAAAAAGTTTCTTCCGGCAGACCAGCAGGCGGCTATCACCACCGGTATACAGGGTATACATGGTTTGTTCTGTGAATGTATTCCACACCTCTCTTTTTCTGCTCTGTTCCTGACTTTACCGGAGTTTCATCATGAGTTTTAACGCAAAGGATATGACCCAGGGCGGTCAGATTGCGTCCATGCGTATCCGCATGTTCAGCCAGATCGCCAATATCATGCTTTACTGCCTGTTTATTTTTTTCTGGATACTCGTTGGTCTGGTTTTATGGGTAAAAATAAGCTGGCAGACGTTTGTGAACGGCTGTATTTACTGGTGGTGTACCACGCTGGAAGGCATGCGGGATTTAATCAGGTCCCAGCCGGTCTATGAGATCCAGTATTACGGCAAAACCTTCCGGATGAACGCGGCTCAGGTACTGCATGATAAATATATGATCTGGTGCGGTGAGCAGTTATGGTCGGCATTCGTTCTGGCTTCTGTCGTGGCCCTGGTTATTTGCCTGATCACCTTCTTTGTTGTCTCCTGGATTCTGGGGCGTCAGGGTAAACAACAGAGCGAAAATGAAGTCACAGGTGGTCGTCAGCTGACAGACAATCCGAAAGACGTTGCCCGGATGCTGAAAAAAGACGGCAAGGATTCCGATATCCGGATTGGCGATCTGCCGATTATCCGGGATTCTGAAATCCAGAACTTCTGTCTGCACGGCACGGTCGGGGCCGGTAAGTCGGAAGTTATCCGTCGTCTGGCCAACTACGCCCGTCAGCGCGGTGATATGGTGGTGATTTATGACCGTTCAGGGGAATTTGTTAAAAGTTACTATGATCCCTCCATCGATAAAATCCTGAATCCGCTGGATGCCCGCTGTGCCGCCTGGGATTTGTGGAAGGAGTGCCTGACACAGCCGGATTTTGATAATACAGCGAACACGCTGATCCCGATGGGCACAAAAGAGGACCCGTTCTGGCAGGGTTCAGGACGTACCATTTTTGCGGAAGCGGCGTACCTGATGCGTAATGACCCCAACCGCAGCTACAGCAAACTGGTGGACACACTGCTTTCCATCAAAATTGAAAAACTGCGTACCTTCCTGCGTAATTCACCGGCGGCCAACCTGGTGGAAGAGAAAATCGAAAAAACGGCCATCTCCATCCGTGCCGTGCTGACCAACTACGTGAAAGCTATCCGTTACCTGCAGGGGATTGAGCATAGCGGTGAGTCCTTCACCATCCGTGACTGGATGCGTGGTGTCCGGGAAGATCAGAAAAACGGCTGGCTGTTCATCTCGTCGAATGCCGACACGCATGCCTCCCTGAAGCCGGTGATCTCCATGTGGCTGTCCATTGCCATTCGTGGCCTGCTGGCAATGGGAGAAAACCGTAACCGTCGTGTGTGGTTTTTCTGTGACGAGTTGCCCACGCTGCATAAACTCCCGGACCTGGTGGAGATCCTGCCGGAAGCCCGTAAGTTCGGCGGCTGTTATGTGTTCGGTATCCAGTCCTATGCCCAGCTGGAAGATATCTACGGGGAGAAAGCGGCGGCCACGCTGTTTGATGTCATGAACACCCGTGCCTTTTTCCGTTCCCCGAGCCATAAGATTGCAGAGTTCGCTGCCGGTGAAATTGGTGAGAAAGAGCACCTGAAAGCCAGCGAGCAGTATTCCTACGGTGCTGATCCGGTACGTGACGGGGTATCGACCGGTAAGGATATGGAGCGTCAGACGCTGGTCAGTTATTCCGACATTCAGTCTCTGCCGGATCTGACCTGTTATGTCACCCTGCCCGGACCGTATCCGGCAGTAAAACTCTCCCTGAAATATCAGGCACGACCGAAGGTTGCTCCGGAGTTTATTCCGCGTGACATCAACCCGGAAATGGAGAACCGTCTGAGTGCCGTACTTGCCGCAAGGGAAGCAGAAGGTCGTCAGATGGCCAGCCTCTTCGAACCGGATGTCCCGGAGGTTGTTTCCGGAGAAGACGTGACTCGGGCTGAACAGCCGCAACAGCCGGTGTCTCCTGCCATCAACGATAAGAAGTCAGATGCAGGTGTGAATGTTCCGGCAGGGGGGATCGAGCAGGAGCTGAAAATGAAACCGGAAGAAGTGATGGAACAGCAACTGCCACCCGGGATCAGTGAATCCGGTGAAGTGGTGGATATGGCCGTTTATGAGGCATGGCAACGGGAGCAGAATCCGGATATCCAGCAGCAGATGCAGCGCCGTGAAGAGGTAAATATCAACGTGCACCGGGAGCGCGGGGAGGATGTTGAGCCGGGAGATGATTTCTGATGTTGAGTTTCAGCGTTGTTAAATCGGCAGGCAGTGCCGGAAACTATTACACCGACAAGGATAATTACTATGTGCTGGGTAGCATGGGGGAACGCTGGGCGGGCAAGGGGGCTGAACAGCTTGGGCTGCAGGGCAGTGTTGATAAGGATGTCTTTACCCGTCTTCTGGAGGGGAAGCTGCCGGACGGAGCGGATTTAAGCCGTATGCAGGATGGCAGTAATAAGCATCGTCCCGGCTACGACCTGACCTTCTCCGCCCCCAAAAGTGTCTCCATGATGGCCATGTTAGGTGGCGATAAGCGCCTGATTGATGCACATAATCAGGCCGTGGATTTTGCTGTCCGTCAGGTGGAGGCGCTGGCTTCCACACGGGTGATGACGGACGGACAGTCAGAAACGGTACTGACCGGTAATCTGGTGATGGCACTGTTTAACCACGACACCAGTCGCGATCAGGACCCACAGTTACACACGCATGCGGTGGTGGCTAATGTCACGCAGCATAACGGCGAATGGAAGACACTGAGCAGTGATAAAGTGGGGAAAACCGGTTTTTCCGAGAACGTGCTCGCGAACCGTATTGCGTTCGGGAAAATATATCAGAGTGAGCTACGTCAGCGCGTTGAGGCGCTGGGCTATGAAACTGAAGTGGTGGGTAAGCACGGTATGTGGGAAATGCCGGGCGTACCGGTGGAGGCCTTTTCCGGACGCTCACAGGCTATCCGGGCGGCCGTCGGGGAGGACGCCTCGCTGAAATCCCGGGATGTGGCGGCACTGGATACGCGAAAATCCAAACAGCACGTCGATCCTGAAGTCAGAATGGCTGAATGGATGCAGACGCTGAAGGAAACCGGGTTCGACATCCGGGCGTATCGTGACGCGGCGGACCAACGGGCGGAGACCCGCACGCAGACACCCGGACCCGCTTCACAGGACGGGCCGGATGTGCAGCAGGCGGTGACACAGGCCATTGCCGGATTAAGTGAACGAAAAGTGCAGTTCACGTATACGGACGTGCTGGCCAGGACGGTCGGTATACTGCCGCCGGAAAATGGTGTGATTGAGCGGGCACGCGCCGGTATCGATGAGGCCATCAGCCGTGAGCAGCTTATCCCCCTCGATCGTGAGAAGGGGCTGTTCACGTCCGGGATTCATGTGCTCGATGAGCTGTCCGTCCGGGCACTCAGTCGTGACATCATGAAACAGAACCGGGTGACTGTACATCCGGAGAAAAGTGTTCCCCGGACTGCCGGTTACAGCGATGCGGTCAGTGTTCTGGCACAGGACCGTCCGTCGCTGGCTATTGTGTCCGGGCAGGGCGGTGCAGCCGGGCAGCGTGAGCGGGTGGCTGAACTGGTCATGATGGCCCGGGAGCAGGGGCGGGAGGTGCAGATTATCGCTGCTGACCGTCGCTCGCAGATGAACCTGAAGCAGGATGAACGGCTGTCGGGTGAACTGATAACCGGACGTCGTCAGTTGCTGGAAGGCATGGCCTTCACGCCGGGCAGTACCGTTATCGTCGACCAGGGCGAAAAACTCTCCCTGAAAGAGACGTTAACCCTGCTGGACGGTGCCGCACGTCATAACGTACAGATCCTGATAACCGACAGCGGGCAGCGAACCGGTACAGGCAGTGCGCTGATGGCCATGAAGGATGCCGGGGTGAACATATATCGCTGGCAGGGGGGAGAGCAGCGACCGGCAACCATCATCAGTGAACCGGACCGTAATGTCCGCTATGCCCGGCTGGCCGGAGATTTTGCGGCCAGCGTGAAAGCCGGAGAAGAGAGCGTGGCACAGGTCAGCGGGGTACGGGAACAGGCCATACTGACACAGGCCATTCGCAGTGAGCTGAAAACACAGGGCGTGCTCGGACACCCGGAGGTAACCATGACCGCCCTGTCACCGGTCTGGCTGGACAGCCGGAGCCGTTATCTGCGGGATATGTACCGCCCCGGGATGGTGATGGAGCAGTGGAACCCGGAGACACGCAGTCATGACCGCTATGTGATAGACCGGGTGACGGCGCAGAGTCACAGCCTGACCCTGCGGGATGCGCAGGGTGAAACGCAGGTGGTGCGTATTTCTTCTCTGGACAGCAGCTGGTCGTTGTTCCGGCCGGAAAAAATGCCGGTGGCAGACGGCGAGCGTCTGAGGGTGACAGGGAAAATTCCCGGACTCCGCGTCTCCGGCGGTGACCGCCTGCAGGTGGCATCCGTCAGTGAAGATGCGATGACGGTTGTTGTGCCGGGGCGGGCTGAACCGGCCTCCCTGCCTGTGGCTGATTCACCATTCACGGCACTGAAGCTGGAGAGCGGCTGGGTGGAAACGCCCGGGCATTCCGTCAGTGACAGTGCGAAGGTTTTTGCCTCCGTCACACAGATGGCAATGGACAACGCCACCCTGAACGGTCTGGCCCGCAGCGGTCGTGATGTCCGGCTGTATTCCTCGCTGGATGAAACCCGTACTGCAGAAAAACTTGCCCGCCATCCCTCCTTTACGGTGGTTTCTGAGCAGATAAAGGCGCGTGCCGGTGAGACATTGCTGGAAAGTGCCATCAGTCATCAGAAGTCCGCACTTCACACGCCGGCACAGCAGGCCATTCATCTGGCCCTTCCTGTGCTGGAAAGTAAAAACCTGGCCTTCAGCCATGTGGACCTGCTGACAGAGGCGAAGTCGTTTGCTGCAGAAGGAACCGGTTTTACTGAACTGGGAGGGGAAATCAATGCGCAGATAAAACGCGGTGATTTACTGCATGTGGATGTGGCTAAAGGCTATGGCACAGGCCTGCTGGTTTCCCGTGCGTCGTATGAGGCAGAAAAGAGCATTCTTCGCCATATTCTCGAAGGTAAGGAGGCGGTCACGCCGCTGATGGAGAGGGTACCCGGCGAACTCATGGAGACACTGACGTCGGGGCAGCGTGCCGCCACCCGCATGATACTGGAAACGTCCGACCGTTTCACGGTGGTGCAGGGTTATGCCGGTGTGGGTAAGACCACACAGTTCCGGGCGGTGATGTCAGCCGTGAACATGCTGCCGGAGAGTGAGCGTCCCCGTGTCGTTGGGCTGGGGCCCACGCACCGTGCGGTCGGGGAGATGCGCAGCGCCGGCGTGGATGCACAGACACTGGCGTCCTTTCTGCATGACACGCAGCTGCAGCAGCGCAGCGGAGAAACGCCGGATTTCAGCAACACGCTGTTCCTGCTCGATGAGAGCTCAATGGTGGGCAATACCGACATGGCACGGGCATACGCCCTGATTGCGGCCGGTGGTGGTCGTGCCGTGGCCAGCGGTGACACGGACCAGCTGCAGGCCATCGCGCCCGGTCAGCCTTTCCGTCTCCAGCAGACGCGCAGTGCTGCCGATGTGGCCATCATGAAGGAGATTGTGCGTCAGACGCCGGAACTGCGGGAGGCGGTATACAGCCTGATTAACCGGGATGTGGAAAGGGCACTGTCCGGGCTTGAGAGTGTGAAACCGTCTCAGGTGCCACGTCAGGAGGGTGCATGGGCACCGGAGCACTCCGTGACGGAGTTCAGTCACAGCCAGGAAGCGAAACTGGCAGAAGCGCAGCAGAAGGCGATGCTGAAAGGCGAGGCTTTCCCGGATGTTCCCATGACACTGTATGAAGCCATTGTCCGCGACTATACCGGCAGGACACCGGAAGCACGGGAGCAGACGCTGATTGTCACGCACCTGAATGAGGACCGGCGCGTACTGAACAGCATGATTCATGATGCACGGGAAAAGGCCGGTGAGCTGGGGAAAGAGCAGGTCATGGTGCCTGTCCTGAACACAGCGAATATACGTGACGGAGAACTGCGTCGTCTCTCCACCTGGGAGAATAACCCGGATGCCCTTGCCCTGGTGGATAGTGTGTATCACCGGATTGCCGGTATCAGCAGGGATGACGGGCTGATAACCCTGGAGGATGCGGAAGGTAACACGCGGCTGATTTCGCCCCGGGAGGCGGTGGCTGAAGGCGTCACACTGTACACCCCGGACACCATCCGGGTGGGGACCGGTGACCGGATGCGCTTCACGAAGAGTGACCGGGAGCGCGGTTATGTGGCCAACAGCGTCTGGACGGTGACAGCGGTTTCCGGTGACAGTGTCACGCTGTCGGACGGACAGCAGACCCGGGTGATTCGCCCCGCTCAGGAGCGGGCAGAGCAACATATTGACCTTGCCTATGCCATCACCGCTCACGGTGCACAGGGGGCAAGTGAAACCTTTGCCATCGCGCTTGAAGGCACGGAAGGTGGCCGGAAACAGATGGCCGGCTTTGAGTCAGCCTATGTGGCCCTGTCGCGTATGAAGCAGCATGTGCAGGTGTACACCGATAACCGTCAGGGCTGGACGGATGCCATCAGCAAAGCCGTACAGAAAGGAACGGCCCACGATGTGCTGGAGCCGGGGGCTGACCGGGAGGTCATGAATGCAGAGCGGTTGTTCAGTACGGCACGGGAGCTGCGGGATGTGGCAGCTGGCCGTGCTGTTCTCCGCCAGGCGGGACTGGCCGGGGGCGACAGTCCGGCACGGTTTATTGCACCGGGGCGCAAATATCCGCAGCCGTATGTGGCTCTGCCGGCTTTTGACCGTAACGGCAAGTCCGCCGGTATCTGGCTGAACCCACTGACCACGGATGACGGAAACGGGCTGCGGGGATTCAGCGGTGAAGGCCGGGTGAAAGGCAGCGGGGATGCGCAGTTTGTGGCCCTGCAGGGCAGCCGTAACGGCGAGAGCCTGCTGGCTGATAATATGCAGGATGGTGTCCGGATTGCCCGTGATAACCCCGACAGCGGTGTGGTGGTGAGAATCGCCGGTGAAGGTCGTCCGTGGAATCCCGGTGCCATCACCGGTGGTCGCGTGTGGGGGGATATCCCGGACAACAGCGTCCAGCCGGGGGCCGGAAACGGTGAGCCGGTCACGGCAGAGGTGCTGGCACAGCGGCAGGCTGAAGAGGCCATCCGTCGTGAAACGGAACGCCGTGCGGATGAGATTGTCAGAAAAATGTCAGAGGAAAAACCTGACCAGCCGGACGGTAAAACAGAGCAGGCTGTCAGGGCTATTGCCGGGCAGGAGCAGGACAGGGCTTCGTCATCAGAACGGGAAACTGCGCTGCCGGAAAGTGTGCTGCGTGAGTCTCAACGGGTGCAGGACGCTGTCCGGGAGGTTGCCCGGGAAAATCTGCTGCAGGAGCGACTTCAGCAGATGGAGCGGGATATGGTCCGTGACCTGCAGAAAGAGAAAACCCTGGGCGGAGACTGATACAGGAAGACAAACGCTGATGACAACGGATAACACGAACACGGCACGTAACGATTCACTGGCTGCCCGGACCGGTACCTGGCTGCAGTCGTTGCTGGTCTGGTCACCCGGACAGCGGGATATCATCAAAACGGTGGCACTGGTGCTGATGGTGCTGGACCATGCAAACCGCATTCTGCATCTGGAGCAGACGTGGATGTTTCTGGCCGGGCGGGGCGCGTTTCCGCTGTTTGCGCTGGTCTGGGGACTGAATCTGTCCCGTCATGCGCATATCCGGCAGTCGGCCATTAACCGCCTGTGGGGATGGGCTGTTGTGGCGCAGTTCGGGTACTTTCTGGCGGGATATCCGTGGTATGAGGGCAATATTCTGTTTGCCTTTGCGGTGGCAGCACAGATGCTGAAATGGTGTGAATATCACTCGCTGGTATGGTCAGTCAGTGCACTTACACTTCTGGTTCTCTGGTTCCCGTTATCTTCCACCAGTTACGGTGCTGTCGGGATCATATTACTGATGCTCTGTCACAGGATATACAGGACGACGCACCTTTCTGTACGGAGCATGCTGGCGCTTTGTCTTTTCCCGGTCGTTGCTCTCGTTAACCTGCAGGACAGCGTGACTGCCGCTGTCAGTGGTGTGTTAGTGACATACATGGTCGTCAGGATGGTCTCCGGTATCCGGTGGCCTGCTGCCCGTTTCTGGCCGGCAGACTTTTTCCCGGTATTTTATGTCTGTCATCTCGCTGTGCTGGGAGTGATGGCCCTGTAGCAGGAAGCGCAAGAAAGCGGATGAACTGTGAAAGTCTTTTTGTTTAAATCAGAGCGCATTCAGGAAAAAACAGGAGCAGATGATGAAAAAAATATTACTGGTGGCAGCCATTACGGGAATGTTCGTTCAGGGGGTATGGGCAAAATCAGATCAGCAAATCCGGGATGAGGCTAAAAATAATGTGATCACTGTTTCTCAGGTGAGTGGCATGACGGAGGGGACCGGTGTGACGCTGAATGGTCAGATAGTGAAGCAACTGGCAGCCGAAGAGGATCATTTTGAACTCAGTGATGCATCAGGAAGTATTGTCATTGATGTCGATGATGAAGTATGGCGCCCGCTGGCCCTGAAAGCCGGAGATAAAGTTCAGGTTGTGGGAGAAGTGGATATTTCTGATGAGGGAAACCGGAAAGCCACGGTGGATGTACTGACTCTTGAGCGTCTTCGCTGATATGAACAACGGATACCGGTGAGGGCAGGTGAGTTATGACAGAGCAGAAACGGCCAGTACTGACACTGAAACGAAGAACCGACGTGGAAACACCGACCCGGAGCCGGAAAACCATCATCAATGTCACCACGCCACCAAAATGGAAGGTGAAAAAGCAGAAACTGGCGGAGAAGGCTGCCCGGGAAGCAGAGCTGGCGGCGAAGAAAGCACAGGCCAGACAGGCGCTGTCCATTTATCTGACGCTGCCCTCGCTGGATGAGGCGGTGAACACTCTGAAACCCTGGTGGCCGGGATTGTTTGACGGTAACACGCCCCGGCTTCTTGCCTGCAGTATCCGGGAGGTTTTACTGGATGAGGTGTCTCAGCGAAATATCCCGCTCTCTCATAAAAAACTCAGCCGGGCGCTGAAAGCCATCACCCGTTCGGAAAGTTATCTGTGCGCAATGAAAGCCGGCGCCTGCCGCTATGATACGGAAGGCTATGTGACAGAACATATCACACAGGAAGAAGAACAGTATGCGCAGGCGCGCCTGGAAAAGGTGCGCAGACAGAACCGGATCAAGGATGAGCTGCGGGCGATCCTGGCTGAATAATAAAAACGCCCTCTGTATGACAGAGGGCAACAGCGAAAAAATCGGGAAAACAGACATCCAGAGTTTTGATGGAGAAAAACACCCAACCGTTCAGGGATGTTTCATAATGTTTCTGACATAATCCGGGAGCCGGGTCAAGGGGGGGATAAAAAATGGCTGTATCCAGTGGATTATCTGAGCACAGCGGTATTTATCGCTATCAGCGCGTGGGGCGTCATGCCGTCCGTCAGGAGATTCGTGGCTTTTTCAGGGAAGCGGCAGAGGCCTGGCAGAATGCGGCCCGGCTGGCACCCTGTGAGGCATGGCGGGATTTTGCCCTGAAGAGGGCATCTGCATGCCGGTGTAAGTGCCGATAAAAATAACCCCCGTCGCGGAGCTCCGGGGGATCAGGCTTATATGGCAGATCGTTATTATTATTATAGTGGTGTAAGAAGGAGTTGCCCTGTCTTTCAAACGGACATCACAGAATTAACATATTTCACCTCCCGGGTAAGCCAGCAGGGATAAAAAATGTGATGAATTTCAAGAAGCAGGAGGTGACAGTGGCATGCATAACAGCAGGGTTATCCGGTGAATCTGACAGACAGCCGGGCTGTATTCGCGGCAGGATAAAGAAAAACCGGGAGATGACTCTCCCGGTCCGTCTTATCGCTAATCCCCTGAGCAGGGCATGTATGACTTATCTATGACCATTATATTCAGCGCCACATCCGGTAGCCTGCGATATAACACAGTTATCCTATCAGCAAGAGCAGGTATGATGAATACACGGAGATTAAAAATATAATCTCCGTCACATGTTACCCCCGGAAACCGGTAACGCCGTCACGGGAAATACGTGACAGAAAAAGCAGCCTCCGTTACTCCAGGTATCAGAAGGCTGAATAATGCATGAGACTTTCTTTCTTATGTGTCTGGTCAGGCTGGCTGACCAGCGTTTTTAGTAACACATAGCCATATGTGTATTAAGGCACCTCATCTTATTTTGTCGAATTGATCACAATTCAACGGTTTATTTTTGGCGTGATACGTGAGCCGTTATTCATCCCGGCATGGAATTCATGCAATCACGAAAAGTAATCAGTGACGGAGAGTAAAATGAAGAAATATATACCAGTGGTATTATTTGTTTTTTCATGTCAGGTTTTTTCTGCTGATATTCATGGACGGGTCGTGCGTGTTCTGGATGGCGATACCATTGACGTCATGTTATCTCAGCATCCGGTGCGTGTCCGTCTTGTTAATATTGATGCACCTGAAAAGAAACAGGAATATGGACGGTGGTCTGAAAAAATAATGAAATCTCTGGTTGCGGGAAAAACGGTTACTGTCACATATTTTCAGCGAGATCGTTATGGTCGTATTCTCGGGCAGGTTTATGCACCAGACGGAATGAATGTTAATCAGTTTATGGTCCGTGCAGGCGCTGCATGGGTTTATGAGCAGTACAACACCGATCCTGTTCTTCCCGTCCTGCAGGGAGAAGCTCGACAGCAGAAACGTGGTCTGTGGGCAGACAGCGCTCCTGTTCCGCCCTGGGTATGGCGCTCACGGAAATAATGATATTTCTGTGGCTATTGAGTTCTCATTGAAATGCGATATTTAAAAGCATGAAGCATATTACATTATTAACTTATTTCTCTGTTAATGAAAGGTGAACAAATGAACTATCAGGCAGTATCAGAATTAATCACATCGTCTAATCATAATGTTCTTATAGTGGGGGACTCAGCTTCTGAAGTTGATGGTTTTTTAAATAAACTGAATATCACTGATTATAAGTATTATGATTTCAGCCAGATTTACAGTTGTTCTGACAGAACATTAAATGATTATGCGGTTATTTTTATCAGGGATGCACTGAACGCCAGTGAGCATATTATTATTTTTAATTGTACAGGATGGCCTGATTTGAATAATGAATCTGCCGTCATGCAGTTTGCCAGAGTGGCACGAAAATCAGGAAAACAACTGATAGTCGCAGTGAGAGAACAGGATATGAAAAAAATGGAAGCAGAGTTTGGAAGGATCATAAAAATCCACTGACGCCTTCGCGTTGCTCAGTTGTCCAACCCCGGAGACGGGAAAAAGCAAGTTTTCCCCGTCCCCGGCGTTTCTGTAGTGAAAAGCGGGAAATGGAGGGAATAGTCAGCAACAGGGAATGTGGTATTATCGCGGCGGGTGTCTGAGCCTTTCTGGTTCAGGCAAGACGCAGGTACCAGAAATGCGAAGACCCCACTTGTTAATCCATTAACTCGTGAGGCCTGCATGAAGTACTTGAACACTACTGATTGTAGCCTCTTCCTTGCAGAGAGGTCAAAGTTTATGACGAAATATACCCTAATTGGGTTGCTCGCCGTGTGCGCCACGGTGTTGTGTTTTTCACTGATATTCAGGGAACGGTTATGTGAGCTGAATATTCACAGGGGAAATACAGTGGTGCAGGTAACTCTGGCCTACGAAGCACGGAAGTAAGCTGCCGGGCGGGGACGGAAGTCCCCGCTTTCCGGAAGTGTGAGGTATTTCAGGGGCAGACACCCGACATGCCAGAAACAGCCGGTCCCGCCCGGGGCCGGCACCCAGGTTAAGGCATTTCCAGCTTTTCAGTCATTTCATTATCAAAATCACATTAAACGGTCGTAATCAGACATGATTTGTGCGCCAACACAGATCATCGTCACAACTTTCAAGTCGCTGATTTCAAAAAACTGTAGTATCCTCTGCGAAACGATCCCTGTTTGAGAATTGAGGAGGCGAGATGTCGCAGACAGAAAATACAGTGACTTCCTCATCTGGCGCAAAACGAGCATACAGAAAGGGTAAACCTTTGAGTGAAGCAGAACGACAGAGAGCAGCTTCTGCGCGCAAACGATCTGTATGTAAAGAGATCAAGGTTTTCGTCAGACCAGAGCTAAAAAACTACCTTACCAGTCTGTGCGCAGAGGAAGGGGTAACTCAGGCAGAGTTGATAGAAAGGCTTATCGAGAAAGAGGTCTGTCACCGGAATATGATGTGATGGGATCACATTCTTGCTAGTTTTTTCTGTCAGTGCTAGATTACTGATCGTTTAAGGAATTTTGTGGCTGGCCACGCCGTAAGGTGGCAGGGAACTGGTTCTGATGTGGATTTACAGGAGCCAGAAAAGTGAAAACCCCGATAATCTTCAGCAAGTTTGGCGACTAAGAGAAGATTAACGGGGCCATCTAAAAACCGTATAGCCAACAATTCAGCTATGCGGGGAGTATAGTTATATGCCCGGAAAAGTTCAAGACTTCTTTCTGTGCTCGCTCCTTCTGCGCATTGTAAGTGCAGGATGGTGTGACTGATCTTCAACAAACGTATTACCGCCAGGTAAAGAACCCGAATCCGGTGTTTACACCCCGTGAAGGTGCAGGAACGCTGAAGTTCTGCGAAAAACTGATGGAAAAGGCGGTGGGCTTCACCTCCCGTTTTGATTTCGCCATTCATGTGGCGCATGCCCGTTCGCGTGGTCTGCGTCGACGCATGCCGCCGGTACTGCGTCGACGGGCCATTGATGCGCTGCTGCAGGGGCTGTGTTTCCACTATGACCCGCTGGCCAACCGCGTCCAGTGCTCCATCACCACACTGGCCATTGAGTGCGGACTGGCGACAGAGTCTGCTGCCGGAAAACTCTCCATCACTCGTGCCACCCGTGCCCTGACGTTCCTGTCAGAGCTGGGGTTGATTACCTACCAGACGGAATATGACCCGCTTATCGGGTGCTACATTCCGACCGACATCACGTTCACACCGGCACTGTTTGCCGCTCTCGATGTGTCTGAGGTGGCGGTGGCTTCCGCACGCCGCAGTCGTGTGGAATGGGAAAACAGACAGCGCAAGAAGCAGGGACTGGATGCACTGGGTATGGATGAACTGATAGCGAAAGCCTGGCGTTTTGTGCGTGAGCGTTTCCGCAGTTACCAGACAGAGCTTAAGTCCCGTGGAATAAAACGTGCCCGTGCGCGTCGTGATGCGAACAGGGAACGTCAGGATATCGTCACCCTGGTGAAACGGCAGCTGACGCGTGAAATCTCGGTAGGGCGCTTCACTGCTAATGGTGAGGCGGTAAAACGCGAAGTGGAGCGTCGTGTGAAGGAGCGCATGATTCTGTCACGTAACCGTAATTACAGCCGGCTGGCCACAGCTTCTCCCTGAAAGTGACCTCCTCAGAATAATCCGGCCCGCGCCGGAGGCATTCGCACGCCTGAAGCCCGTCAGTGCACAAAAAATCAGCACCGCATACAAAAAACAACCTCACCATCCACCTTCAGGCGCATCCGGTTCCCCCTGTTTTTAATACAAAATACGCCTCAGCGACGGGGAATTTTGCTTATCCACATTTAACTGCAAGGGACTTCCCCATAAAGTTACAACCGTTCATGTCATAAAGCGCCAGCCGCCAGTCTTACAGGGTGCAATGTATCTTTTAAACACCTGTTTGTATCTCCTTTAAACTACTTAATTACATTCATTTAAAAAGAAAACCTGTTCACTGCCTGTCCTGTGGACAGACAGATATGCACCTCCCACCGCAAGCGGCGGGCCCCGACCGGAGCCACTTTAGTTACAACATTCAAATGCAACCACAGGGAAAACCCCGGTCCAACGAAGAACCGAAACCACAAAGCCCCTCCCTCATAACTGAAAAGCGCCGCCGCCCCGGCCCGAAGGGCCGGAACAGAGTCGCTTTTAATTATGAATGTTGTAACTAAGCACCGTCATTGCTGTCAGTCTTCTGGCTGGACGTATTGAGTACACGCTCGTAAGCGGCCCTGACGGCCCGCTAACGCGGAGATACGCCCCGACTTCGGGTAAACCCTCGTCGGGACCACTCCGACCGCGCACAAAAGCTCTCTCATGGCTGAAAGCGGATATGGTCTGGCAGGGCTGGGGATGGGTAAGGTGAAATCTATCAATCAGTACCGGCTGACGCCGGGCTTCGGCGGTTTTACTCCGGTATCACATGTAACCATAGCGTGCCGCCTTCCATGCCGCTGGCGCGGCATATCATGGTGACGATATCTGAATAATTATATAC
>NZ_SJWV01000609.1:0-449 GCF_004352695.1 Escherichia sp. KCJ4928 | reverse complement strand
AGATGAACGAAGGCTGGTACCAGATACGTATTGCCGGTGAGGATACCGCGCCGGACCAGATATCGCCCCGACTGCATGAGCCACTGAACCCGGGGGATGTCATTCATCTGGTTCCCCGGGCAGAAGGTGCCAAAAGTGGCGGAGTGTTTCAGGCCGTGCTTGGCGTTGCGCTGGTTGCGGCAGCTATCTGGATGCCGGGTATCGGTATTGCAGCCAGCAACATCATGTTTTCCATGGGCTCTGCAATGGCACTGGGTGGTGTGGCCCAGATGCTGGCCCCGAAGGCAAAGACGCCGGAGTACAAAAGCACGGATAACGGCAGACAGAACACGTATTTTTCGTCACTGGACAACATGATTGCTCAGGGGAATCCGGTGCCGGTGCCTTACGGTGAAATGCTGGTTGGTTCACGACGGATATCCCAGGACATCAGCACCCGTGATGAGGGC
>NZ_SJWV01000608.1:0-459 GCF_004352695.1 Escherichia sp. KCJ4928 | reverse complement strand
GATAGATATCCTGCGTTTATGTGTTTCATATTCATTAAAGCAAATTGCCATTATTAAAGGAATTGATTATAAAACAGTATCATATCACAAAATAAGAGCCCTAAATAAACTTAACATAAAAGGTACTGTTGAGTTGTTTATAGCACTCTGTGAATGGGATAAACATTATGTTAAACTCCAATCTTGCGTAAGAGAAAGTTGATATGTCATTAGTAGGATATAATAGTAAAATCATAATAACCATCGCGCTGATATCGTTGCTCTCTGCATGCACCAGAGAAAATTCATTAAAGGAGAATCAAAATAAAAGAAGTGGCGAATCCCAAGCGATAGTAGATGCAAGACAGTTCTTTAGCGAACACCCGGAATATATATCATCAGCAGAACTGGAGCAAAATCTATATCGCGAATTTGCACAGGTTACTACAGTTCCAGCTTATAAAGAGATGAGTATGCATC
>NZ_SJWV01000607.1:0-462 GCF_004352695.1 Escherichia sp. KCJ4928 | reverse complement strand
CATCTTTCAGTCAGGAGGTTCTTATGAGTGCACGTGGTATCAACAAGGTCATCGTGGTTGGTCGTCTGGGTAAAGATCCGGAAGTCCGTTACATCCCCAACGGGGGCGCAGTGGCAAACCTGCAGGTGGCCACGTCAGAAACCTGGCGCGACAAACAGACGGGGGAGATGCGGGAGCAGACGGAATGGCACCGCGTGGTGCTGTTCGGCAAGCTCGCGGAAGTGGCAGGTGAATATTTGCGCAAGGGCGCGCAGGTCTACATCGAGGGGCAACTCCGTACCCGTAGCTGGGAAGATAACGGTATTACCCGTTACGTCACTGAAATCCTTGTTAAAACCACGGGCACCATGCAGATGCTGGGGAGTGCACCACAGCAGAACGCTCAGGCGCAACCGCAGCCTCAGCAGAATGGGCAGCCACAGAGTGCTGACGCGACGAAAAAAGGTGGCGCGAAAAAGAAAG
>NZ_SJWV01000606.1:0-464 GCF_004352695.1 Escherichia sp. KCJ4928 | reverse complement strand
GGCCAGCAGCCCCGGTCCGGCGATACCCCGCTCGATGGGCCGCGAAGGTGCAGGTGCCTGCACGATGGCATCGCACTGAGTACAGGCATGTTTTTCCCGTACCGTCCGGATAACCCGGAAGGCGCTATGCATCAACTCCAGCTGTTCGGCGGTATCCTCGCCCAGATAGCTCAGTGAACCGCCGCAGTTCGGGCAGCACGGCGCTGCAGGCAACAGTCGCTTTTCGTCACGGGGTAGTGATTCAGGGAACGGCTTACGGGGGCGGGTCTGACGCAACGGACGCTGTACTGCCGGGTCATACACCCTACCAGTCAGCGTATCGCTCTCTTTCTGAAGCCGGTTCAGATCGGCTTCCATTTGTGCGATACGGCGGGAGACTTTTTCGGAACGACTGCCGAAGTTCATCCGGCGGAGTTTATCCAGCTGCGCCTGCAGATGGTCTATTTCGCGCTCCCGGTTGCTCA
>NZ_SJWV01000605.1:0-464 GCF_004352695.1 Escherichia sp. KCJ4928 | reverse complement strand
GGCCAGCAGCCCCGGTCCGGCGATACCCCGCTCGATGGGCCGCGAAGGTGCAGGTGCCTGCACGATGGCATCGCACTGAGTACAGGCATGTTTTTCCCGTACCGTCCGGATAACCCGGAAGGCGCTACGCATCAACTCCAGCTGTTCGGCGGTATCCTCGCCCAGATAGCTCAGTGAACCGCCGCAGTTCGGGCAGCACGGCGCCGCAGGCAACAATCGCTTTTCGTCACGGGGTAGTGATTCAGGGAACGGCTTACGGGTGCGGGTCTGACGCAACGGACGCTGTACTGCCGGGTCATACACCCTACCAGTCAGCGTATCGCTCTCTTTCTGAAGTCGGTTCAGATCGGCTTCCATTTGTGCGATACGGCGGGAGACTTTTTCGGAACGACTGCCGAAGTTCATCCGGCGGAGTTTATCCAGCTGCGCCTGCAGATGGTCTATTTCGCGCTCCCGGTTGCTCA
>NZ_SJWV01000604.1:0-465 GCF_004352695.1 Escherichia sp. KCJ4928 | reverse complement strand
CTTATTGCTATTACCAAGTCCAGTCGAATCGAAGAACATCTTTTATCTGAAACGACTCCTAATACCCGGTTAAAGCCACAATATCTCTCGCATACGTAGACCAAAGAAAAATTATGATATTAAATATGTGATTTTTTTTAGTGTTAAGTTGAATAATTAAATACTGGAGAGTTTTCTGTGCACTACCAATTGCTGGTTCATCTGTTCTGCCGCTGATGTTTCTGACGAATCTCCCGGTGACACAGAACTGTCCCTCTCTACCAGCCTTTATTCGACTCAATGTCCGGCTGCTGATACGCAGTTATCCCTTCGTATCAATGACTTACACTTAAACGTAATGCTTTGGTTGCTGGCGTATCTGACAGCATCTTCGGCGTGAAGGTCGTTGTGTAAGTATACTTCTTGGTTTATTTAGGCTATATAAAACCATGACTATGACTTGCTGTTTTCAGTAAGAGTCTTATC
>NZ_SJWV01000603.1:0-466 GCF_004352695.1 Escherichia sp. KCJ4928 | reverse complement strand
AAAACAGCGCATCGCTCTCGTCAGTCAATATCAACAGCACGACAACAGGCAGCGGGCGGACCGTGGTGGAGTCACAGCACTACCGGGATTTACTGCGTGCTGACAATGAGCGCGGGGCCGCAGAAGCATTACGTAATAACCAGACGTTCATCGCCAGTCTGCCCAGGGGACTGGATACTGATCACGGAAAGAATCAAAGAAGGGATACTCAGCCTGCTGACCAGGCCGAGGGTTCTGGTCAACCATCAACGCCCCCTCAGGCAGATCAAACAGCCCGGGAAAAACAGCGGGAAGCGTTACAAAAACTGCTTGCCCGCATCAACACACAGCATCCTGACGCCCGCCCCCCGGTAGTGGCGGCTGCAATGTGGGGTACCACTGGTGCTCCCGGGATAAGCTCACACGCCTCACCACCCGGTACCGGCACATCACCACAACCACGTCTGCAGGAGGCCAGTCTGGCAAC
>NZ_SJWV01000602.1:0-467 GCF_004352695.1 Escherichia sp. KCJ4928 | reverse complement strand
TATTGACTATTTTTGCCGTTATTTCTGGTGCAGAAAGTTGGGAAGATATAGAGGATTTCGGGGAAACACATCTCGATTTCTTGAAGCAATATGGTGATTTTGAAAATGGTATTCCTGTTCACGATACTATTGCCAGAGTTGTATCCTGTATCAGTCCTGCAAAATTTCATGAGTGCTTTATTAACTGGATGCGTGACTGCCATTCTTCAGATGATAAAGACGTCATCGCAATTGATGGAAAAACGCTCCGGCACTCTTATGACAAGAGTCGCCGCAGGGGAGCGATTCATGTCATTAGTGCGTTCTCAACAATGCACAGTCTGGTCATCGGACAGATCAGGACGGATGAGAAATCTAATGAGATTACAGCTATCCCAGAACTTCTTAACATGCTGGATATTAAAGGAAAAATCATCACAACTGATGCGATGGGTTGCCAGAAAGATATTGCAGAGAAGATACAAAAA
>NZ_SJWV01000601.1:0-471 GCF_004352695.1 Escherichia sp. KCJ4928 | reverse complement strand
AGTGGCAGACATAACGCCCTCTTCCTGAGGTTTATTTTCTTCCGTTGGTTCAGGGGTTGCCTGTTGAACAGGCTGCATCCCGGCAGGTTCAGAAAGTGTCTTTGTCTCCGCGTTGTCGGTGCTGTGAACAGTGGCATTCCCCGGAGCATCAGCATTGAGGTCTTCCGCAAATGCGCTCCAGTCGTCAGCGCTGCCCATGGAGACCAGCTGTGGTTCTTCAGGTTGCGTTGTGGCGGTGTGCTGTGTCCCGGTTGCGTCGGAGACGGATGTTTCCGGTGTGTCGTAACTCCGGAGGGCAGTGGTGGCGGAAGAGGTGTTCTCTGCGTCATTATCAGTAGCAGACACTACGTTCTCCTGTGGTTTATCTTTAGCCGATGGTTCAGGACTGGCCTGCTGCACTGGCTGAATCTCTGCAGGTTCAGAAGGTGAATCTGTTTCTGCTGTGCCGGTGTCGTGAGCCGTGGTCGTAAC
>NZ_SJWV01000600.1:0-471 GCF_004352695.1 Escherichia sp. KCJ4928 | reverse complement strand
AAAACGGAGCCCTGCCATGAATGGGATATGGCCGGTATTCAGCCTTCTCCTGCACAGGCACAGAATATTCGCGAAAAAACGGAGGCGGTATTCCGTCTGTTCCGGCCCGTACATCCGGTTGTGGCCGTATCGGCCCGCACCGGCTGGGAACTGGATACGCTGGTCAGTGCGCTCATGACAGCGCTTCCCGACCATGCCGCCAGTCCCCTGATGACCCGACTGCAGGACGAGCTGCGCACGGAATCTGTCCGCTCTCAGGCCCGTGAACAGTTTACCGGTGCGGTGGACCGGATATTTGACACAGCGGAGAGCGTCTGTGTTGCCTCTGTTGTCCGTACGGCCCTGCGCGCTGTTCGTGACACGGTGGTCTCTGTTGCCCGTGCGGTATGGAACTGGATTTTCTTCTGAACCTGTCGTGACTGATGCCCTCCCTGACTCTGAGTCTGCTCACAAAAGCACTGTTTTCGTTAC